>JAPHSW010000063.1 GCA_026196615.1 Gammaproteobacteria bacterium
ATCAACACCTTACTTTTGACTTGTCTGATGAAGAGCTGGCTGTACCAGTCATGAACATTCGTGAGATCATTCGTTATGGCAAACTTACTAAAATGCCTATGGTACCCAACTTTATTGAAGGTGTTATTAATTTACGAGGCAATGTGGTTCCTGTTATAAACCTGGCATCTAAATTTGCTTTGGAAACAAAAAGCAATGATAAACGTACTTGCATCATTATTATGGAAGTCGATATCAACGATGAATCCGTTGTCATGGGAATTGTAGTCGATAAAGTTTTGCAGGTTATTGAAATACCTGATGATGATATAGAACCAACTCCTACTCTTGGAGCTAAAATACAAACCAATTTCATCAAAGGAATGGCTAAAAAAGACGATGGGTTTACCATCATTCTGGATATTAGTCAGGTACTTTCTGCAGAAGAAGTCGCCATTGTCAGTGATATGCATAAAAGTTCAGATTCAGAAAACTGATAAATAATTTATAGTTTATAGAAGAGAAACATAACTTGGTTAATTCAACAACATCTGTTTTAGAGCATATGATAGATGACTTACTAGTAGATGACTCTGAAAAAGTTGAAGACTCTTTAAACGTTGATGACTCTTTAAGCGTTGATGACTCTTTAAACGTTGATGACTCTTCAAGCATTGATGACTCTCAAAAAGTTAAAGACTCTCTTAGCAACAAAGAAAATGAGGATGTTTTAATGGATGCAATCCAACTAGATGGTGAGTGTAGTATTTATGAAATCACTCAACTACATCAGAAAATTCATGATAATTGGCAGGGTAAGACTGCATTGAATCTTGACGTATCTGGTGTCACAGAAGTTGATGCTTCATTTGTGCAATTACTTGCATCTTGTAGAAAAGAAGCACAGGAAAAACATCAGCAATTCGAGCTCATCAATCCCAGTGAACCTCTTTTAAAAAGAATTACTGCCATGTTTATGGATGATTTCTTTTTTAGTGAAGAAGCTTCAGAAACAACTTCAGCAACAACAGGAGATTAAATATGGAAATTGATGAGAATTTACAAATTTTTATTTCTGAAGGTGAAGAACTTCTTCAGGAAATGGAAGAATCATTATTAGAATTAGAAGAATCTGATAATGGAGATGAAGTCCTTAATAAAATATTCCGTGCTGCTCATACAATTAAAGGTTCTGCTGGCTTATTTGGTTTAGATTACATTATTCACTTCACTCATGTTGTAGAAAATGTTTTAGACGACATGCGTAATTGTCTTATTCCTGTTTCTTCTGAATTAATAACCGTATTAATGCGTTCTCGTGATTATATTATTACATTACTGGATGGTATTGCTGATGATTTTGAAGGAGATAAAACAGAAGAGCAAGAATTACTGAACCTGCTTAATGCATTTAAGTCAGGTAATGATAATCTCCCTGAATATGAAACAAAAGATGAATCAAATACCAATACAGATTCAGACAATGGTGGTGAACATGCACAAACCGATCACTACCACATTTCCTTACGCTTAGGACCAGATACATTCCGCATGGGTTTTGATCCAGCTTCTATGTTCCGTCAACTAGGGGACTTGGGTGAAGTTAAAGAAGCCATTTTTATGTCTCAAACACTTCCTTCTTTAGATGAAATTGATCCTGAAGGTTGTTATTTAGGATGGGAAATTGCTTTAGTAAGTCAAGCAAAAAAAGAAGATATTAGTGAAATATTTCAGTTTCTTGATGGTTGTCAACTCACAATTCTTGCCCCTCAAAGTCACTTCTCTGAGTACAAACACCTGATAGAGCAATTACCTGAAGAAGAAATGGCTTTGGGACAAATTCTTTTAGAAACAGGTAGTCTGACACAAAATGAATTGCAAAGTATTTTAAATCAACAACAGGAAAAAGAAGCATCAGGGGAAGCGCCTTCAAAACATTTGACAGGAGACTTATTAGTCGAAAATCAGATGGTTCAAAAAGAAGTTGTTGAAGAAGCTCTAAATAAACAAAATAAAGTACGTGAACAAAAGCAAAAAGCACTGACCTTTGTAAAAGTAGATTCATCAAAACTGGATAAATTAATCAATCTAGTCGGTGAGCTCGTTATTAATGGTGCAAAACTTAATCAAATCACAGAAGACGTGGTTAAAACGACAGTTAACGAAGAACTAGAAGAAACAATGGAAGGTTTAACCATGTCTTTAGAGGAGTTGAGAGAAATTGCTCTGGGACTCAGAATGGTTCCTATCGGCACCACTTTTAACCGCTTCCATCGAGTTGTTCGTGATACCTCAAAAGATCTTGAAAAAGAAATAAAATTAGAAATTTATGGTGCTGAAACAGAGCTTGATAAAACAGTCATCGAAAAAATTGGTGATCCATTAATGCACCTTATCCGTAATTCGCTGGATCATGGTATAGAAATGCCAAATGAACGCCAACATGTTGGCAAACCCATTGAAGGCATTATTACCCTAAAAGCTCAACATGAAGCAGGATATATTACTATCCAAATTATTGATGATGGCAGAGGACTCGACCCTGAAGTTTTACGTGCTAAAGCAATAGAAAAAGGTATTATTGATGAGAATAAAATACTCACCAATCACGAATGTTATAATCTGATTTTTGCAGCAGGTTTTTCTACTGCAGAACAAATCAGTAACATTTCCGGCCGTGGTGTGGGTATGGATGTTGTACGACGTAATATCGAATCACTCAGAGGAAGTGTTTATATTGATTCTGAGCTTGGCGTGGGTACAACGATCACTATTCAATTGCCATTGACACTGGCAATAATAGATGGTTTTAATGTCAGTATAGATAGCGAATCTTATATTTTTCCTCTGGATATGATCCATGAGTGTCTTACTCTAACACCCAGTCAAATAAAAGAAGCTGCCGTACAAAATTATATTACTTTAAGAGAAGATGTCTTACCAATTGTTCACTTAAAAGAATATTTTGATACGGATCATGTTACTGACAACTTTAACAAAACCTATATGACACATCATGGAAGAGAACGACACAATATCGTAGTTGTTGAATTTGCAAATCAAAAAGTAGGCTTGATTGTGGATGAACTACTAGGTGAAGTTCAGGCTGTCATTAAACCATTGGGTCGTGTTTTTAAAGGACTATCCGGTTTCGCAGGATTTACAATCCTGGGCAGCGGTATGGTCGCTTTAGTTCTAGATATCCCTAGCTTGATTAAACAAGTAGTCGGTAATGAACATAAATACTTTGACTCACTCAAACAAAAATCCATTTCTCCACGTGGAAACAGGAGCATACATTAACTTGTATACAAAATTTAACTCTGGAGAAAAATGAATAAACTTGCCATATTTCAACTCAGTGATCAGGAATTTAATAAGTTACGCCAACTTATTCATAAAAAAGCTGGGATTTCAATGTCAGATGCTAAGCGTTCATTGGTGGCAGGACGTTTAAGAAAGCGGCTGGTTGCCTTAGACTTAAGCAGTTATGACGAATACATTACATTTTTAAAAAAAGATGAACAAGCAGGTACAGGTGAAATACAACGCTTTATAGATCTGCTCACCACCAATGAGACCTGGTTTTTTCGAGAAGAACGACATTTTGAATTTTTAAAAAATCATATAAAAGCTTTACCAATATCAAAAGAAGTTAAAATTTGGAGCGCAGCCAGTTCAAGTGGTGAAGAAGCCTATAGCATAGCAATGACATTAGCTGAAGAAATGGGTTTAAGCAGTCCCTGGCAGATTTTCGGAACAGATATTTCAAGTGAGATTCTGGCAAAAGCAAAAAAGGGAGTCTATATGAAATCCAAAATCAGAGGACTTCCTCCAACACTCAAGAAAAAGTACATGCTAAATGGCGTACGTACTTATGAAGACTATCTTGCTATTGCGCCTGAGCTAAAAAGAAAAACTCAGTTTAAACAATTTAATTTATTTGACTCCCCTCTTCCTACTGTAAAATTTGATTTTATTTTTTGTCGAAATGTGCTTATATATTTTAATCAGGAAGACAAACAAAAAGTCATTCATCGTTTAGTGAGTTGTTTAAAAACAGGTGGCTATTTTTTCCCAGGACATTCTGAGTCATTACATGGATTATATGATAAACTCAAAACTGTTGAACCATCGGTGTATCAAAAAATTAATTAAAAAATGTACAATGGTATTTCTTAATGGCAAAAATTAAAGTAATGGTAATTGATGACTCTGCATTAGTTAGAAAGCTCATGACTGAGCTACTTAACTCTGATAGAGAAATTGAGGTCATTGCACAAGCACCTGACCCAGTTTTTGCATTAGAAAAATTAAAAAAATTGACACCCGATGTCATTACACTAGATATTGAGATGCCAAGAATGGATGGCATTACATTTTTAGGTAAGTTGATGTCTGAAACACCAATCCCAGTGGTCATTTGCTCTAGCTTAGCCGAAACAGGCGCTAAAACCACAATGGAAGCAATAAAAAATGGTGCAGTGGAAATTATTACCAAGCCCAAAATGGGAGTAAAAGGTTTTTTAAAAGAATCTGCCATTGAAATCATTGACGCAGTTAAAGCCGCGTCACGTTCACGAGTCCGAAAAAAAAGCAAACCGCTTGAGATTCAGAAAAAAAATACTGCAGATGTCATTATTCCGCAGAGTAATAAAGCCATGTCAGAAACCACCGAAAAAATTATTGCTATCGGTGCTTCTACTGGGGGCACTCAAGCATTAAGAGATGTTTTATCCAGAATGCCATCTGTATCTCCTGGCGTACTTATTGTACAACATATGCCAGAAAAGTTTACTTCCGCATTTGCTCAGCATTTAAATGAACTCAGTGAAATGGATGTGGCTGAAGCTAAAAAAGGAGATCGTTTAACACCAGGAAAAGTATTAATCGCTCCTGGCGGTCAACACATGCTACTGAAACGTAATGGTGCCTTCTATCATGTTGATATCATTGATGGCCCTCTTGTTAGTCGTCACCGACCTTCAGTAGATGTATTGTTCCGCTCAGTTGCACGATTTGCAGGACGTAATGCCGTAGGCTGTTTAATGACTGGAATGGGAGATGATGGTGCACAAGGTTTACTGGAAATGAAAAATGCTGGTGCGCAAACTTTTGCACAAGACGAAGCCAGTAGTGTCGTTTTTGGAATGCCTAAAGAAGCATGGAAAAAAGGAGCAACTGATACTCTGGTTTCTCTTAACACGATTCCACAAACATTACTTAATGCCTGTGCAGGAAAACGCATAGCATCAACATGACAATGACATAAGAAGGTTTAAATGAAAGTAATCAGCATACTGATCATGATGATTTCTCCTATCATTATGACATTTTTTAACTCGTCTATTGTAGATTATATTATTAATGCAATTATTCTCCTGCTCGGTGCATATCTGATCTATATCATTCGGCAAGATTCAGAAAAATCACACGACATTGAAGATGAAATTGAAGAATTTCATACTCACACTGAAGAAAAGCAAGAATCAACTCATCTTGTTCTAAATTATACTTCTAGCGCTTTGCCTGTTCATATTGAACAAATCAATACTGTAATTAATAACACAGAATCAGCAACACTTTCATTGGGTGATAATTTTTCAGCCTTATTAAACAAGATTAATTCAAATATAAATAATTCTATAAACATTAAGTCAACATTGCTCAGCCCTGAAACAGGGCTCATTACCCGCTTAAAAGGAAATGAAACATCACTTGAAGCTCTTGAACAAGCTTGCTCCGGTCACATAGCAAAATCTAACCATTTACTTGAACAGTTTTTAGAATTTCGTAATCACAGTAAAGATATTAATGAACTGGCTGATCGTATCGGAGATATTGCTGGAACTACAAATCTATTGGCTCTCAATGCTGCAATTGAAGCAGCTCGTGCAGGTGAACACGGTCGTGGTTTTGCAGTTGTTGCAGACGAAGTAAGAAATTTATCAATGCAATCAACTGAAACTGCTGATGAAATACGAGGAAGTTTAGAAAATTTTTCTACTCTCATGGATAATTACGAACAAAATATTTCAGGTTTTGTTTCAGCACAACAAAATATGTTTTTAGAATTCAAGAATCAAATGGAAGGTGTCACAGATGAACTCGATGATGACATTGAAATTCTTCAAAACAGTATACAAGGTTTGGTCACTGAGACAGAATCAGTCCAGGCATCCATATCAGAGGTTATGATTTCTTTGCAATTTTCAGATACCACTCGACAAATTTTAGAACATGTACAAGAAGATCTTAACAATATAACGAACAATATTCGCGATTTAGATATATTAATTGAATCAAACAATATTGAAGAATCCAGGAAACTGGAGGAAAGTATAGCGAATCGCTATACTATGGATAGTGAAAGGCAAGCCTTTAAAAAAGCAACTGGCCAAATAAAAAATACTTCAAATGGGCCCGTAGAAACAGCGACTGACAAGAATAAAAAAGAGGAAGATGATGGTATCACTTTCTTATAGTTTTACTTACATAAAAATAAAATATTGGTTATAAAGCAGAGTTTTTAAAAACCAGAATGCTTAAAACTCAAAGCTTTTAGAACCCCAATTAAGGAGCTTTAAATGGGAAAAAAAATACTTTTTGTTGATGATTCAGCTTCCATGCGTCAGGTGGTTGGCATTGCCTTAAAGAATGCGGGCTATGATGTTACAACTGCTGTTGATGGACAAGATGGAGTCAGTAAACTTGGAGATCGTTTTGCTGCCATAGTCAGTGATTTGAATATGCCAAACATGAATGGCATTGAAATGATTAAGGCAATAAAACAAGATGCGAATAATAAGTTTGCGCCAATCATTATGCTTACAACAGAATCTTCTGATGAAATGAAAAAACAAGGTCAGGCTGCAGGAGCAAAAGTTTGGATTGTTAAGCCTTTCAAACCTGATCAATTAATCGGCGTGCTAAAGAAGCTTTTAGGCTGATGAGTTAATAAAGTATGGCAAGAATATCAGATGTTACAATCAAGGATGAACAACTTTATTGGGATCACAGGTTCCAAAGGCATACTATTAAACTTTTGCCTGGTGATTTTGATGTTATCAATGGCGAAGAAATGTTAGTGACCGTTCTTGGTTCATGTATTGCTGCGTGTATCCGTGACACCCAGAGTGGTATCGGTGGCATGAATCATTTTCTATTACCTTCAGAAAATAAAAATGGTCAACCAAAAAATTGGCATGATTATGATTCAGAAGCAACTCGCTACGGTGATCTTGCTATGGAACAACTGATTAATAATATCATTGGTATGGGAGGTAAAAGAGAAAATCTTGAAGCCAAAATTTTTGGTGGCGCAAGAATGTTTAAAACTACGTTTTCAGATATTGGCGGTCAGAATATCGCTTTTGTCAAAGAGTATTTAAAAACCGAAAAAATCAGAATTACCAAAAATGATACCGCAGGAACCAACGCACGAAAAGTCTATTATATTCCTTCAACCGGTGAGGTTTTTCTCAAGCGAATCACTCGAACCAATAATAATACGATTGAATTGCGTGAAAGAGAATATATGGATGAAGCCAATCATGCAAGAACAACAGCTGATATCAGTTTCTTTTAGCCCCACATTCCCCTTTTAGATTAATAATCATTTAAACACCTTTTCCTCAAGAACACGTACGTTGCTGAATATAATGTAAGTAGTACAAATATATTAAGCCAAGTGTTATATTTCTTGAGGTCAACAAATTTACAGCGACTATAAATCAATTTCATGTTACTAGTTAAAAAATACTCTTCGTAACTTATCTTCTAATGCTCCCATTTCATTTGGAACTTGCCGAGTAGTCATAATCAATGTTCTCTCCATGGGATCAGTAACAACCCAACCTGATTCTCCAAGACTCATATTTAGTCCAAGTTTTTGAGTAATACCGGAAAGAATCACATGCTGTTCAATAAAGCTATTTTCAATACTATTTAGATTTTTCATAACAAATGTCCCATTGGTTTCTAGTTTATATAGTTCACGCTGAATAATGATTTTAAAAATATCCCTTAACTACTATTAATCATTATGATTATAACTTTACATCATCATAATGATGATGTCAACAAATCATATTGAATTAAACAGTTTTTTTAAGTATCATTCATACAAGCCTTCATTTTAAAAACAAAATTAAAAAGACAAAATCATCAATGGAACCCAAACAACGCTTCAAAGCTCTTTCTGAACTCAATCAAACCCAAAAAGAGCGCTTATCGTATATCGATTTCAGACTCATGTTTTTAGGAGTAATGCAAAGGACAGATTTAATTCAACGTTTTGGCATGAAGGAAGCGGCAGCAACACGAGATATTGCCCTTTATAGAAAAATAGCTGATAGCAATATCAGTTATGATACAAAAAAACGCTCTTATTTTTTTAATCCCTCTTTTACACCTTTATTTGACTACACACCTGAACGAGCTTTAGCAGCCCTTTCCAATGGCTTTGGTGATGATTACATTGGGATTCATTCCAAAGCATTAATCCCATGTGAAACACCAGCACAGCTCAATAGGACACAACTACAAGTATTATCTGTTTTGACTCGCTCCATATTTCAGCAGCAGGTTGTAAAGATAAAGTACTACTCACTCACCAGTGGCGGTTCAAGCAGAGAAATTATCCCTTTTGCTCTAGTTGATAATGGTCTACGTTGGCATATTAGAGCTTATGACCGAAAACAATCTCGTTTTACAGATTTTGTTGTTAACCGTATTGAAAATCCCAGGGTAATTAATTCAACTATTGAAGAACATGAAAAAAGAGAATCAGACAACCAATGGAATCGAATTGTAGAATTAGAAATTGTTCCCCACCCTTCTTTAAAATATCCTGAAACCATAGCAATGGACTATTGTATGAGCGACTCAAAAAAGAATAAGCAATTGAATATTAGTGTAAGAGCTGCGGTGGCTGGTTATTTATTGAGACGCTGGAACATAGATTGTTCAAAACAACACTCTCTCAATTGTGATGAATACCATCTGTGGTTAAAAAATCATCAAACACTATACGGTGTTGATAATTTAGTTATTGCACCAGGATATGAACTTTAAGGTAATGAAACTTATTTGGGACAATAATCATTTTAAAGTCACTATTAATAAGATAGATATTTATATATCACCAAAAACTATCCCTCCTTTTCCTATAGACGCAATAGTTGAGGAACAAGATACCAGTTTAGTACTTCAACCAGAAGATACCATTCATGAATTAAATGATGACAAACCACTATGGTACTTTGCTAATACAAAAAATTTATTAGAAGAACATCAATTAGGTGATGTACTTATTAAATCACACAATCCCATTCGCTTTATCTGCATAGTCCATGATCTCGAACAATCACCTTCCTGGTGCTCTAAATGGATTGAAACAGCACTTAAGAAAGTTTTTGAATTATCAAATGAGAAATCACTATCAATTTTAGCAATCCCAATATTTGGAACACAATTCAGCAGGTTTCAACTGGAAGAATTTATTTCAGTTTTCGTCAGAGTATTAAAAATACAAAAAATTAAAAAACCTAGGAAAATATGGCTAATTTCAGAAGTAGGTATAAATGAGAAAATTTTTCAGCTATTAGAAAAATCAAAGAAATGATGGTGGGTGATATAAGATTCGAACTTATGACCCCCGCCTTGTAAGGGCGGTGCTCTAACCAGCTGAGCTAATCACCCACAGCTGTAATGTGAGGCGTATTCTACCTGAGTTAAAAAAAATTGCAAACACTATAATATAAAAAAGTGAAGATTTTAGTGCATATTTTAAAAACAGGAAAAAATATCATTCTCAATGAGGTTAACCAACAATATCCAGAACACGGCGTCTAAATTTTACTCCCAACTCTTTTGCTTTTAATTCACAGGCTTCAATGTCAACGCCTTCCAAACCATCAATAGCTGTAGCGGTTGTATCAGGTATATATTGTGGTGCTAAACGTAAAAACTCCAACATACTGTCATAAGAGCCTTTCACTGCTGGAACACAATGTTGATCATAAATTTTTTCATTCTGAGCATTCATAGATACTGACAATGCATCCACACTCTGAGCTAATTCAGGCAAAATATTACGTTTATTCACCAAATTCCCCAAACCATCAGTATTAACACGAACAGGAGTACCTGCCTGTTTACAATAGGCAGCGACCTCAAGTAATTCTTTAATTCTTAACGTAGGTTCACCAAAACCACAGAATACAATCTCATCATATTGTGCTGGATCGCCAATTTTACTAATATAGTCTTCTGCAGGGTGCCGACGAGATAGCAACAATGTGTATTCATGCACATCCATACTACCCTGAATTTTAGGGCAAAACTCACAAGCCAGAGTACAGCGATCCGTCAAGTTAATATAAAGATTATTACCAATGGTATACACCAACGTTTCTGGGGAAGAAGGTGTAGATTGTAATGCAGGTTTACTCAAGAGATTTATCCTGTTATTTAATATTAAAGCTTTTCTTAATCAATAATGAACTTCAAGTCAGATGATAATCTATGTATTGAATGGCATTTAGCACAAACTTTTACAGCATACTCACCCAGCTTTCCACCCGATTTTTTTTGATCTTTCAATTCAAGCTGTTCAGCTAGTTCTGGAAGGAGTTCACGTGAAGCATTCATTATTCGTTGAACGGGTACTCCATCGTCCTGATGGCAATCACCACAACTAGTCGCCAAGTGATCAAGTTGCTGCTCCAATGGGCCAATGACATCACTTGCAGTTTCAAAATAGTTATCTTTAATTGCGATATTGATTCGATTCACTGAATCAGACATTTGTTTCATTATTTCATCATAAGAAATTTTTTCACCTGAAAACCCTTCACTTATTATTTTATTATTAAAATCCGGGCTTCGGAACATTAAAGTTGCTACGGTTTGATAATCATCATGACAGCGCATACAACTTTTTGATATTTTCTTTAAAATTGTAGGAATCGACGAATATTGCTGACTCTTAACAGCATTATCCAGTTCATTTAATTTATCCAGATAAAGAAATTTTTCCCATTCAGGTACCATTTCTGCAATACTTTTATAATCCTTAATAAAATTTTGAGACCATTTTTCCAATTCAGTCTGTTGCCCTTTAGCTGAATAATCCTTCATTGCTAATATTTCACGACGTAGACGAAACATGGTATGTAGCCAAACCTGACGTTTATTGGCAGGTTTATACCATTTAGCTAAAATTTCAGGTGGTTTCTTAAGTGTAATAGTTTGTTCTGCAGCAGCTTGTTCAGCAACAGCAGACGAAGAAAACGAAATAACAGAAACAGCACTGAACATAATAATTAAAAAACGAAACATTTATTACTCCACTTTTATATATACAATGTAGATTGGGTTGGGCGTAGGAAATCCCAAGCGTCAATGTAAAATGATATGAGCGATTAAGTTTATTCTAAGCTCTGGAAGCAAATTTTCCCGTTGCTGTAAGTACTCTGATAACTTCTCCTTCTGATAAATACTCTGGCACTTGAACAATCAAACCTGTTTCCAGCTCTGCTGGTTTGGTTCGCGCTGAAGCCGAAGCGCCTTTAATGGCAGGATCAGTTTTAATAATTTTCAATGACACAGATGCAGGCAGCTCAATACCGATGAGGTTTCCTTCATATATCATTCCAAGAACATCCCCCTGACCATCAGGAAGAAAGCCTGCATCTTTGTCAATGTCATCAATAGTCATTGTATATTGGTTGTAATCTTCACCATCCATAAAAGTGTAAAATTGCTCATCTTTGTACAAAAACTGAAGCATCATACGCATAGTATCCGCTTCTTTAATCAAATCCGTACCACCAAAAGTTTGTTCTAATTTTTGTTTCTTCTGAATATTCATAAAAGTCACTTTATACAAAGTGTTAGCACCACGTGAAGAAGGACTTCTAACATCAATATTCCGCACCTTATATAATTGATCATCTATTTCAACAATAGCGCCTCGTTTAAGGTCTGCTGCTTTTGGCATTGGATTTTATCCCCTGAATTTAAAAAAATTCGCTACATTCTATCAATAGTCCATAAAAATAAAAACACATGCAAAAAATGCTGTCATATTAGAGGAAAAAAGTGTATATTTCGCAGTTAAATTTTTCAAAATCATTCTTTGCATGCAATACCTTAATAAGCATTTGCTTATAAAAGAGTGGTTGATACTGATATTTCTCAACTTTTTGGAGTCACAATGAAACTTATTCTTTTAGGTGCACCAGGTGCTGGTAAAGGTACTGTCGCAAAATTATTAACTAAAATGGACGGTTCTGTTCAAATTTCTACTGGTGATATTTTACGTGCAGCAGTTGCAGCGGGTTCTGAACTAGGTAAACAAGCAAAGGCAGCTATGGATGCTGGTGACCTTGTTTCTGATGATTTGATCATGGGTATTATGGCTGATCGTCTTAAAGAAGATGATTGTAAAAGCGGTTACTTACTAGATGGTTTCCCACGTACAATCCCTCAAGCTGAAGCACTAAAAGTTATGTTAAATGACATGGGTGAAACGCTTGATGCTGTGGTTAACATTGATGTACCTCGTGATGTCATTCTTGATCGTTTAACAACTCGTCGTACTTGTACTTCTTGTGGTGAAATTTATAACGTTAAGTCTAACCCACCAAAAGAAGAAGGCAAATGTGATAAGTGTGGCGGTCCTGTTGTTCAACGTGATGATGAAACAGTTGAAGTGATCAGCAACCGTCTTGAAGTTTATAATGAAATGACTGCTCCTCTAGCTGGTTTCTATGAAGGTGAAGGCATGTTATTAACTGTTGAAGCTACTTCTAGTGATGCAGTTATTGATGCAATTAAAGAAAAATTAGGTAAATAATTTTCTAAGTTTTACTTTATTGCACTGCTTTTTATGCATTAAGATAGGCCGTTAATAACGCACAGTAATTAACGGCTTTTTTTATTAAATTTAATAATTGGGGTTTTACCCCATTGCTATTGTCTTCAATATTAGAATATAATTGAAAACAATTTATATTATCAAGCAACGGATCAGCTTGATTTAGACTTTTAAGTTATTTTTGTTTCGGAAACAATAAGTCTAAAGTTTATTATTTAAACAGGGATGTGTCATGCAGTACACCAACGCGAATACCAGTCGCTTTACCTTCAGCATCGCCAATCAAACAGCCCTTATTAATGATCCAAGAGTTTATGAATTTGATCTCAAAGAAAGTATTTCTGATCACTTTTATCTTAATTTAGATTTTATATGTGAAGATCAAAATCTTGATTATATTAACCTCATAAAAAAAACAGCCTTACTCACCATTCAAGGTAAAAATGAAACTCAATACCTCAATGGTATTATCTGTGAGGCACAATGTGTTGAAAACGGCACTCGGTTTGCCCGTTATTCAGTTAAAATTGTCCCAATGGCCTGGTTTCTTGAATATAGAAAAGGGTGTCGTATATTTCAAAATCTCAGCATTAAGGAAATCATAACTCAAGTTTTCAATGAAGCGGGCCTTATTTCTGATATTCACTATGAGTGGAATACGGATCGACAATACCCTAAACGAGATTTTTGTACTCAATATAATGAAACTGAATGGCAATTTATCACTCGGCTGATGGCTGAAGAAGGCATACATTTTCACTACAAACAAATGGCTGATAAGCATCTAATGATAATTGGAGATAGCAAAACATCTTTAAGTCCAATTGCTCAAGAATCCATTGTACCCTTCTCTCATAATAGCGGCCTGACAGAAAAATCTGAACACATTAATCAGTTTATATTTTCACAACGTACACAAAGTGGAAAAAGCACACTTAGAGATTACAACTTTAAAACTCCAAAGCGCTCTCTTGAAAAATCAAGTCAAAATTCAATCAATCCTAGTTTGGAAGACTACTATTATCCTGGAGAATACGACAACGAAAGTAAAGCAGAGTATTACTCAAAACTAAAACAGCAACAACACAATTGTGATATTAGAACAGGAAATGGAAATAGTAATGTTCAGCGTTTACGTGCTGGAAAATTATTCACCCAAACAGGTCATCGATACAAAGCCAACAACATTGAACAATTAATCACTTCAGTACACCATAAAGGCAAACAACCACAATCTCTTGACGAAGATACACCAACAAACTCCAATGAAGGTACAAATTATCAGAATAGTTTTATCACCATACCTGCTGATACTTTATTCCGTCCGAAACCTATTGCAAGAAC
This sequence comes from Gammaproteobacteria bacterium, assembly GCA_026196615.1. Classification (GTDB taxonomy): domain Bacteria; phylum Pseudomonadota; class Gammaproteobacteria; order GRL18; family GRL18; genus GRL18. The sequence continues at coordinate 14,207 of JAPHSW010000063.1, forward strand.
TTCATTAATCCACGGAAAACAAAATGCCTTTATTACTGGTCCTGACAATGAAGAAATCTATGTCAATGAACATGGCCAGGTCAAAGTCCAGTTTCTCTGGGATCGTGAAGGTCAATATGACGAAAAAACAACTTGCTGGTTACGAGTAGATAATGACATCTCAGGAAATAAATGGGGACACATAATGTCTCCAAGAATTGGACAACACGTTTTTGTTGAATTTGAGCATGGTAACCCTGATAGACCGATCATCAGTGGGCGATCATACAACGGGGACAGTTTGCCCCCCTACTCTTTGCCTGCAAATAAAACACGCAGTACGATAAAAACAAATTCTACTCCCGGTGGTAATGGCTATAACGAAATTCGCTATGAGGACAAAAAATCACAGGAACAGATTTATTTCCATAGTGAAAAAGATCTCGATATTCGTTGTAAAAACGATCGCCGTGAACACATTGAAAACACTCGCTCACTCATTGTTGATAACGAACAACATGAACATATCAAAGTCGATCATCATCAGAAAATAAATCTAAGTCATCAACATAAAATCGGTAACAACTTATCTCAAGACATTGGAAATCGACTTAACATAAAAACCGGCAATAATTTTCTACAAACTGCAGGCAATGAAGTTCATATAAAATCTGCCAGTAGTACAATACTACATGCTGGTAGTGAAATTACTTTTAAAGCCTCAGGAGGCTTTATCAAAATTGATCCATCAGGTGTCACTATTAATGGTATTAAGGTCAACCTCAACAGTGGAGGTGGACCAGGTTCAGCGGCTTCAGCTTCTCCAACTATACCTTATCAAGCAGTGGAAGCAGACAAAGACAAACCGGGGCAAAGTTTCAATCCCATAACACCTGAAGCACCTTATAAACTGTCACAATTTTTATTCAACAATGGCGCTGGTAATAAAAGACAACTTGATGAAAAAGCAGGCTGTATACCCTGTGAAGCTGCTGCAAAAAACGCAAGTGAGTAGATATGACAAATCCACACCACTTACAGCATCCTATAAACGAAATTCACAAAATTTTATTGAATAAAACAACAAACATCTATGTACTTATTGATGTGAATGCAAAAAAAGGTCTTAGAGGTGAGTTGTTTAATTTATCAGATGCACCAAAATTCCGAAGTCTCTTTCATAATACAGTTTTGCAAGAACTACGAGATCAATCCCCTTTTCTCCTTCAGATTGAACTGAATCAATACAGGTATATCACCTATCTGTTTGAAAAAGCTCCCAAACATTTTTTATTGATATTTTCAAAATACTCTCTCGATATACTCTATCAACATTGGCAAAGTATATTAACTGTTTATGCTCTTAATGGTGACGTAGCATTCTATAAATTCTATAGCCCTGAAATTCTTAAGCCCTATATCAAAGCCTGTAAACCCTCTGAACAAGCCCTTTTGCTTGCATATTGTGATGAAGTATACCTATACAATAAACCCAATCAATGGGACAGATGTTATCAGGTCTTAGTTCAAGAAAAGATATCTCTACCTGAAATCAATAAAGTTGATCCCCATTTGAAAACAGCATGGTGGCAGCTTAAAGACCATCATTTTGATTATATGAGTTCAATTACTGAAAATGCACTGATTGAAAATCTAGGTAATCATTTGCTTTCTCACCATATGGATGCATTGCAAGCTTATAAAAATAGGACACTCAGTAAATTAATCAGTCATGGAATACAAAGAGCTCGTTTTTATGGACTGGAAACCAGAGAAGAACTCAGTTTTTTTCTGGGTATGATGTTTGAATTATCACCCAACTTTGACGAACATCCCAAAATTCATCAATGGTTGCTTAATAAGACATCTAATACATCTGTTTTAGAACTAGTCGATCAAACTCCTGCAACAGTATGGGACAGCCTGAAAAATAATTCTGAATCACAAGCCTGGTACAAAATGCCTCAATCTCAAAAAAATAGCTATCACATCAATAATCAGTTTATAGCTGAGAGTGCTCTGTAAATGTCAAAAAAATCAAATACTCAAAAAGCAAAGTCAGTCAGAGAAATTTGTCAGGAGCAACCTAAAACCCAGTCTGATGGTATTGTTGATTGTAAACAACAAGGTTGTATCAGTGAGGCTGGTGCATGGTCTTTTTCAAATAAGTTAAATTCAAAACTAAGCTGCAGTGACGATTGTAAACCAGTCAAAAATAATTGTGAACTAACAGAAAAGCAAAAGGAAGATTTTGCAGACAAAGAAAAAAAACAAAAGGAAAAATTAAAAAAACGCAATGACGCATTTAACCGTCGAAAAAGTAAAAAAATACCGATACCAAAGAATAAAGATGGGAAGGAACAAGCCCAAAAAGTTTTTCGTAAGAAAAATTATAACTGGAAACACCAGCATTGTCAGGATATTATGATTATGCCCACAGCTGCTGGAATTAAAAACCAGTATAATCAATTAAGAGAAGATATTATTGATGATATGCTGGCTCTTGAAGAGAAATTAGAAACTATTGTATATGATACAACAGTTGAATTAGGTGGAAAAAATTTAGCAAAGTTTGGTGGCAGAACAGGTGCAAAATATGCAGCTGGTGCAGCAGGCCTCTCTGGAGGACCGGTTGTCTTAATCACAGAAGGCATTGCAACAATTTGGACGGTGGTTGATGGAGTCAATACATTTATTGAAACCAAAAACAGTATCATTCAAGAAGTAGAAAAATTTACAAAAAATTATAATGAAAAAAAATCACAAATAGAACAACTTAGCAAAGATGTAAAACGCACACAAAAATATATTGACTTAAACAAACGCAACAACTCCAATAAAATTGATAACAAAAAATTAAGTCCTTCAGAAAAACAAACATTTGAGGACTTAAAAAAAGAGATACAGGAAAAAACTAAATCAATCAGACAAACAGCCATTGAATCAGCAAAAAACAACCCTTGTCTCAAAGCCAAAAAATGCCAACTGGTTACCTTTGAGGAGAGTGATAAAAGCAGCAAACAAATGAATAATCCAAACGGATGCTGCCCAGGACAAACAGGACATCATTTATTGCCTAAGAGCTACTTTAAAAGTACCTGTCCAGAATATAATGAAAACCATGCCCCATGTATTTGTGTCGAAGGTTCCAATCAGCATTTGGGTACACATGGTAAAATGCACACATTTCAAGATAAATATGCAGAAGATGGAATAAAAGATGGCCAACTGAGTTATCAAGATGCTAAAAAGGCAGCAATACAGTCTTTGGAAGATACATTTACAACAACTAAATGCAATAAAACGTGCATTGAACAACAACTGGATGAATATCACACCAATATATGTGGAAAAACACCCACCATTTACCCTTCATCCACTACAAAAAAAGGTTTATTAAAAGATGCCATACCTTCATCATCTTCTGGAACATCAAAAAACAAGAAGAAACGGTAGATAAATAGGATTATTAATTAATATGATAACTGAAAAAACATATCATGACTTTTTCAATGGATACATAATTACTGATTGCTGTGTCCGCTCAAAAGATATAATTTACTTTATTGTAGAAGAAGATCTTGAATTAAGACCTGAGGGTGCACCAGATACATTGCCAGACACTCGTTTTATCACTCATTACACGGATGAGATTAACCAGGATGAACAATGGGAATATGAAGGTTTTTATGGGTTAAAGCATATGAAGGCAGGTGTCAGCTTTACACCAGAAGAACGCTTTGTCGCCGTTGACACCTGGGGTCAGGTATTTGTTGTCGGTGGCGGTAGTTCAGGTTTTGAAGAACATCTTCATACCAATGAAGGTGTCAGCCTAACAGCTACAGCCTGTATTGATGGTAAAACATGGGTTGTAGGAACTAGACGCACAATTTATCGACGTGATGACACTCAAGACTGGTCATTAATAACTCAGGGAGATGATATACCAACAAAGTCATCTGGTATGGAATTTTTCGAATCTATTGATGGCTTTAATAGCAATGATATTTATATTGGCACAAATAATGGAAGTATCTGGCACTACAATGGTGATGAGTGGTCACAACACATCATTGAATTAGCAAATAACCGTGTTTTAAATACTATTTGCTGCGCTGAAGATGGTTATGTTTATATTGGGGGCTCAGATGGTTTACTTCTTAAAGGCCGTGGTACCGATTGGCATATCATTGAAAATAAAGTCAATAGTTTAACAATCCACAAAGTGGTCTGGTTTATAGACCGTCTCTATTTCAGTAATTGGCTACAACTTTTTGAACTCTATGAAGATCAAGTCAACTTGATACCAAGTCAATCAGGATTCCCACCCACCTTTTGTGGACAGGCGCTTTCTGCACGAGATGGAATTCTAGTATCTGCAGGGCCAAATGGTGCAGTTCAATTTGATGGAGAAGATTGGACTGTGCTTGTAGGTCTGACAGAAGATATTCAAACTCAGGATGAAATAAAATTATTAGAAAAAACCAGTGAACTGCTTGAAGACAGTAGCAAACTTTTGGATGATTTAAAATAAATAATAGTTTTTATTTCGATGGATTTATATAACAAACAACTCCTCCTATCAATCAAAATTCAGGCATTCCTATTTTTATTATGGCAAAGGACTTTCTGTTCGTGACGGAATTCTAGTTATGGCTGGACATTTCAGTGCTTTACAATTTGATAGAAAAATTGGTCAATGCCTATGGGAAAGAATTGTTACACAAAATTAATGGAAACTTTTAACAATATAGGAGCCATTAGTTGAATATTAGAAGACAAAAAATAAACGTGCTTCAAAAAGCCGTAAACAAAACTGAGCAATAATCAGTAAAAATTGTATTTATCCTCGATGGAATGAGGAATTGGATTAATATCCTAAAATAAATACTCAAGGAGGAATTATGTTAATACTTGAACGCCATTCTGGCGAATCAATACAAATAAATGATGATACAAAACTCACCATTTACTACAACAAAGGTACCCAAATTAAGATTGGCATTGATGCTCCCCGTCATGTCAGTGTGATTCGTGAAGAATTGACCAACACAACTAATAAGAAAAATAATAGCTCAGAAGAGACAGATAATTCAAAAAAAATAGTCAAGTCAGAATCAAATATCTCAGAAATAACATCCCCAGGATATAGTGAGCCAATTAAAGCAGATAATGAATTCATCACTTCTGATCCCCTTAAAGAAAAATCAAAGAACAGTCAGGTTATCATTAAAACCAAGCGAAAAAGACGTGTAATAATGCCTGTGACTTAATTCTATATAATTATTTGCTTAATTGTTGTCAGTCACTTAAAATCTGCCTCCATGCGTAAATTTTAGGCATTAGTGTTAAAAACAGAGCAAAGATTATGATTGATGAAAAACAAAACTTAAGTGTTCAGATTGATATACAATGGAATGATGATATCGCCACTTATAAAGATCGCTATTTTGTATTAAAAACCAATTTCTGGCGTGATTTCTATCCCGAACAACTGGATTATCAAATAAAACGTTCTGAATTAAATCAAACACTTAACATTAACTATAAGCCAGGTGCTTTACTACAATTTGATACTACTCAATCTAATATAAAAACCATTCCAATTAATAAATTTGACCGTTATTTCAGTGGTCCTATCCCGATTGAACCAACAGTAGGACGTTTTTATCCTCGTGGGATGTTAGAAGATGTCGAAGATTGTTTTAAAATGGATAATCGACCTTTTCGAATCCTTGGCAAAACACACGACACACTTAAAATTGATTTAAACCACCCTCTTGGAACCTTTCCAATTAAGCTGACAGCTACTATTACTGATGTTTTTGATGCCAACCAACAAAATGGCGGACGATGTAATGAAATTGCGGAAACAATTACAACCAATGGACCAGGTCTTCAAACCTTATTAAAGGACACTCCTTTTGATTTTTCTCAAGGAATGCCTTTTATGAGGAAAATTGAAGATGATGATGCCACCTTTTATGATTCAATCGATACGTCATCACCCATTGTCGATAGAAAGGCTATTGAACAATTAGAGCAGTTCTACAATGAACATATTAATGATAATTCTATGATCCTTGATCTTATGGCAGGTCCAAACTCATACCTGTCAAATAATTTTAATGACTTAGATGTTTCAGGCCTTAGTATCAAGGAAAAAGATTTACAATCTAATCCTGCTTTGAATCAATACATACAACATGATTTGAATAAACAACCTGAACTTCCATATGACGATGCTCATTTTGATGCCGTTATCTGCTCTTTTTCTGTTGAGTATATGACTCAGCCTATTAAAGTTTTTCAGGATGTTGCCCGTATTTTAAAGCCAGGTGGCAGCTTTCTAATAAGTTTTTCTGAACGTTATTATGATAAGAAAGTCATAGCGCTTTGGGATGACTTACATCTTTTTGAACGCATGGGCATCGTCCTGGAATATTATCGCCAATCAGGTGAATTTGAAGAATTATATTCTGAATCAATACGCGGACTTATTCGTCATGAAGATGATCCTTTTGTCAATAAAACAGTTCACTCCTGTCCAATGTATATGCTCTCTGCAAAAAAGAAGGTTCTATAATGAATAAACTCATAATTATCATCTTGTTTTTACTGTTAACAGCTTGTACTCAAGAGTCTCAAAACAAGTTCAGTCGTTCAATTCAGAATTGGACAGGAACAAATGGTGTATTAGACATCTATATGGGTGAAAAACTAGTCAAACGTTTTATAAAAATTGACAAACTATCAACAGCACAAAGCACATCTGGCAATACAGCTCGTGATTATCGTTATGGCTACGGCATACTGGACAGTAATTTTAATATGAAGGCCGATCCAGATGAAAAGAAAATTTATTTTGAAATCAGTGGTTATGCAACCCCCTATATTTTCTATGACTCACCTATGTAATTGGTGGTTGAGAAATACAGTATCATACAAGTTTTCAAAAGAAGTTATCTTAAATTACAGCTTTTTTACATATCAGCGATTGGAATTTTTTTAACCTCAAAATTAAAATTTAGATTCTAAGCTCTTTCTCTGCTATCTCCAAAATCTTTGTGGCTTCTTCTTCATCATGATCTGCGACATGTATAAAATATTCAATAAAATTACTATCGTTAATATCATGACTCTCAGAAGAAAAAAGATCATCTTTTATCTCTTTGAGAAACGTATAACCGTTTTTGTCAATTCCAAGAAACCTTACTTTCCACATAATTTACCTTTAATTACCTAATGTTTTAGGCAACTTGCACGCCCAGCACTATTGTGGGATAGACGCAGTCTATTCGCATCAAGTTGATCCTTTGGTTATCCGTTTCAACTGGCACTAGATGCTTGATATTTTATATTGCGTCTGCTTCACTTTGTTATTTATTCTTTTAGTGATTTCCAATATTGCTGTTTTTAGTTGAGGGTCTTCTGGAGCAGACTCCTGTAACGAGTAAGGAACGTAAATATCTGGTGAAATACCAAAACCTTCTACTCTAGTTCCATCTAAAAGCAGCTCACCCGTTGCGAGATACAAGAAGTAAGGCAATTTTTTTTCATTGAAAATGCCTCTACCAACCGTAAAAGCGCCTTTAGTGTTTGTACCTATCAAAATTGCTCGGTTTGATTTTTTAAACTGATAAGCAAGCGCCTCCTTGCCTGACCGCACTCCTTCATTGATTAATACAACCATTGGGCCAGAAAAATGAACTTCGTTAGCCTTTGATTGAGGTTTATTTAATTTTTCCTCACCATCTCTGTCGATCCAGGTATATTCAAAAAAATCATTCCGATCTGGAAAAAATAGGTCTAGATATTCATACCAAGTACCACCAAAACCACCTCGTAGATCTAGAATTATGCCATCCATATCGTGGAATTCGGTTTCAATAATTTCTTTAAATTTATTAAATATATTTTTATGGGTTCCTGACCAAAGATGAACATAACCAACTTTTTGTTTTCCTACCTCATACGTATGAGTGCTTTGAATCATAGCATTATAAAAAGATAAGTTAGGGTTTTCTGTAACCGCATCAATTTTTAGGGAAATTTGTTTTTCATTTCGAATAACTTTGAGATTAATGTTTTTTCCAACCGGATTAAAAGACTTATACGGATGAAAAGGTTTTCCATTTGCTTTTAATAAAATGTCTCCACGCCTAAGGCTGGCTAATGCAGATGGATAACCGTCTAGTATTTCTCGAACCACATATTGTGAATCGACAATAGAATATTGCGCTCCAATATGATTGACTTCAGGTATAGATATATCTCGAGTAAAAAACATCGAACGAAACATATAAAAATCTATTGAATGATTATCAAAAAAGTGTGTGTGCAAAACCCCTAGCTTCTGTAGAAAATCATTAATGACTGGCGTGAGTTCATAAATATTAGAAGCCGTTTCAGCCTTTCCCTTTAAAGTATGATAATTTGTTTCAGTGAAAAACTCATGTACACGTGCTTTAGGATATATATTTGCTTTTGCTTCTTGCCAAAAATCATCAAAAATCGTTATTGATGCGATAGATTTATCTGAACTTTCTGCCAATGCAAAACTACTAATTGAACACACAATAGCAATGTGTAAGCATTGTCGAATTTTTAGCACAGAACATTTCTCCTTTATGGAACAGGCTAACGAAAAAACCAAATTAGAGTACATTTATTTCTAAATTTAGTGGAAATTGCTCTCTGACCCCGTTTTTATTTCATCAGACCAATAGCTGTACTGAACATTCCTTTTGCTTCCGAAAATAATATATCCATTATTTGAAACCTGCCCCCCCAAAAAAGGGACACCAAATTATTAAATTATGCGAACAATTCTTCATAAATTACCGGAGCTGTATTCCCAATTCCAGTATGAATTCGCATAATATTATAGTAACTATCTAAATAATAACTTAATGCAAACCTTAAATCATCTTCCGTATTAAATGATTCACCATGATAGCATTCTGTTTTCATACTATGGAAGAATGATTCCATATGTATGTTGTCAGTAATTGATTTAGGTCTATTCATACTAGACTTAATTCCCTTTTTCAATAATTCATCCTGAATTAAATTAGCACCATACTCTGAACCTCTGTCGGTGTGAAAAATTAAGCCTTTTTTAACTTTTCGGTGACTTAAGGCTTTAACTAATGCTGAGTGGGTGAGTTCTGCACTTTTATACTGACCCAGTGACCAACCTAGGATACGTCTTGAGAATAAACCCATAACCACAGCAAGGTATCGCCTCTCTCCATTCACTTTTAAATAAGTAATATCAGCAACCCATTGCTGATTAATACTGGTCGGTGTGGGTTGATTAAACCTCAGATTAGGCTTCTTTAGAAAAGCCCTTTCTGGAGCTGGCTTACGACGATAAAGCCTTCCTACCTTACCTATTAAGCCTGTTTCACGATAATACGTTGTACTCGCTTATGATTGACCTTTACTCCCATTGCACGTAACTCTAGGGCTTCCATAGTTACCATGTTGCTCAAAATATACTTGTTCAATTTTTTCAGATAAATCTCTGTTTGCTTTTGCTTGAGGTGATTCTGGTCGATTACACCATTTATAAAAACCGCCTGGTGACACATTAAGCTTGTCACAAAGGTACCTGATACCCAAAACAGAACCATGCACTTTTATGAAGGCGAATCGTTCTTTTTTTGTTCCGACAGGTACCGTTGCCACTTTTTTAGAAAGTCGTTCTCCTTGCTCAAACGAGCGTTTTCCTTTTTAAGGCGCTCTAGTTCAGTGGGTTCTTTCTTCACTGCTTTTAGTTTGACTTTAGGTTTCTTTTTCTTTTTTTCCATACCAATTCTACGCGTGGGCTCTGTTTGTATTTTCCCTTCACGATGTTCCTGTCTCCACCGATAGATCATGACAGGATGCAGTTCGAGAATTTCTGCTATGTCAACAACTTTAACATTAAGTCTATTGGTTAACTCAATAACTTTAAATTTAAACTCTTTTGAGTACTCTATTACTCGTTTTTCTGTGAGGATCTTTGCCATATTCGTATTCCCATCATTTTCTAAGATAGGTGTCTACATTTATGGGGTAGCTTTCAGCAATAAAACGATTTCTATGAATATCAAATATATTATAGACATCCAAGGTGAACAAAACTCCGATAGTATTGAACAAAATAGTGATGTAATAGATTTGGCGGGTAAAGACCGTTCCTCACGCCCCTATTTAAATATAGTACCTACTGCTGATTTTTTATTTGAGAAAAGTATTGTTAAAAAAACTTGTAATGTATGGATTAAAAAATCAGGAAAGAACAGTATATTTCATTTGAAATGCCCCAACTAAATCTATTCTAAATTAAATTGAGAATATTATTAATTTAATTGTCATAAAATGCAACGCCATCCCCATACTTATCAACTTTAATAATGCTACAAATTACTGACTTCTTTTTTTCGATTATATCTAAATACTTTAAATAAACAAATTCAGAACGATATAACGGCTTAATTAAACCTTCAATTACACCAACAAAATGACATTGCTCTTCATTTTCAGGTCTCATTTCTCTTTTTTCTAGTTTTTTCATAACATATCCACACTCAGTCAATATATTAGCTTCATCTATTGAAAAGTCTCCACTTCGTGAAAATTGATATGTAAAATTATCATTATCACAAAATTTAATACCCGAAGAAAAATTATTTATTGACATACCTGCTGACCTATAAAAAATTTAATGTAAAAACCGAGTGTAAGTATCTATTAAAATATTATGGAAGTACAATTATTAATTTTTTATCTTTTAATAAATTATTTTTGAATCATTTTTATCAGTGAATGCTAACCCAGAACTGGAGCAGATAGGTCGTCAACTATAGTTATTGCCACTTAAATTAAATTTTCACAATGGTAGCAAGCATAAACTAATCGATTAAGCACGGGGACTTCATCAACCTGACATAGTTCCTTTTCTAAATAATCATTAACTAACTGTAATGGTAAGTAGACACTATCACCATGAAACAAAATAAATTCTAATTCAATTTTGGCTAAAGTTGTATGTAATACGGGTGACTGAATATTCTGAAAGAAATGTGTTTGAGCTATATTTACAGCAGCTCCCCAATCGACTGATACGTGCTTCTGACTCATCGCTTGATTGATTCCTTAATTTTTTTCGATGCTAACCAGAATCAATTCCATTTACGCCATAGGAATTGACAGTAAATCGATTATTTTTGCAGGTTCATATAGAAATCGAAGTCCAAAGGTTTTTTCAACTAAACGCTCAATCATCACAGCCTGCTCATGAGATTCTGCTCGAAGAGCCATTTCTGGTAATAAATTATGAAATTCATTTAAACTATCTTAGAAAATTAAATCTCATAATCCGCTGGTTCCAAAAACCGAAGAGATTTTTTTATCACTTCTAAGTTAAATTTTTATTTGCAACCTGTCCCATACAATTAAAATTATTTCAGCATTACTCTTAAAACGCTCACCTACCGAGGTTGATTGTATGTAATTATGTTAGCGAGAAAATATAGGTTTTCAGACGCTTGTCCAAAGTACCTTTTTTTAAAACTTCAAGAATTTTTCATTAATTCAGTATCCATTACAGCTAAAATCCATTTTCCTCAGACAATTAAATAATCTATCATATTGATTTTAAAAAATTATCTATATACTTCATTGCTTGAACTTTAAAACACAGATACTCAAGATTGAAAAATAATTACATATTTATTATCTTAAAATGATCTAGAATCTAACCAGTCATTATCATTCATAGAGTCATTTAAGTATCTGTTATCATCAGACTCCATATAATCAGACATATCGTCAAAATCATCATAGTCATCAAAAAGTTCTTTCAATAATTTTCGTTCAAGGTAAGCATCAATCTTTCTTCTTGCTTTATTTTTCTCTCTTGAACGCGAGGAATTTTTATATCTTTTACTGGATATTAATTCATCATCATAATTATCTATAAAATCATTGCTATTATATTTATTCATCCTAGTAACTCGAAAAATATTAATTAACGGATAGTGGTAGTTTCTTTTTATCAGAAAAAGAAAAAAAACAAAAGAAAAAAATACTTTATATTATGATAAAAATTATTTGTTGGATTTTTGAAAAATAAAATCATATAAATTCGTCAGGTTAACTTTATAGAATCCAGGTTAATCTTTAGGCAATAATTTATTGCACAACAAATAATGTTAAATTATAAACAAAGAGATAGACAAATTGAAAACATCTAAAATATTAAACATCGTTACATTATCCCTCATTATCAGTATGGCATCCTTCACATCCTATGCCATTGAATCTTCTGATATCGAAAAATTATGCCAAGAATATGCAGTTGATGAACAGATAACTCAAGATGAAATTCCTGATTATATAGAAACTTGTATACAAAGATCCTCTGAAGCAGAAGGAGAATCATCTATTATAGTGGATATAGATGAAACCATTATCGATACCGATAACATGGAAAATAACAATGCTCAATAATTTATAATTTGAATAAATAATAATGTAGCTTCAACCTTCAAGTGAAACTTGAAGCTACGTTGTTAAGTAAATAGATGGAAGTCAATAATATTATTAAGTAATGGTAGCAAAAGAATAATTTTATTGCTGTTGAAATTAAGAAACAGTGACTATCGCTTAAGACGATTGAGCTTTATATTGATACTAAGAACTTACTACCTCTAACTATTAAAACAATCCTATTTCCATTAAGTTCTAGACTTTAGGACAATGTTTGTTCCCACAAGAAATAATTTTTCAGTCAAAATTATTTCTTTTGTGACTCGACAAAAAAAATTATAAGATAGTACCTAAAAATCTGATGTTAAAATAGGATGCAGTTCATGAGTTATGGTATTGACCTTTGGGGTAATGACAACTTCTTCATTGAAGACGGGGTTGTAAAAATTAATGATAACAATAAACCCTCTTTACTGGAAATTACAGAAAAAATCCGAGCTACTGATTTAAAAGGCCCTATAATTCTCCGCTTCCCTTCTCTGATCCATAAGCAAATCAAAACGCTGTATAATAGTTTTCAAAACGCTATAAAAGCCAATCACTATCAAGGTAAGTTTAGGGCTGTTTTTCCCCTAAAAGTCAACCAATATCCTCAAGTTATCGAAAGCATATTAAAATACGGCCAGCCTTATCAATATGGTTTAGAGGCGGGTTCTAAGGCAGAGTTGATCATTGCTATGGCTATGACGCCGATTGGCTCTCCCATAACAGTCAATGGATTTAAAGATGTGGAACTCATCACAACTGGATTTATTGCTGCACAGATGGGACATAATATTACACTGACGATTGAAGGTATTGGTGAATTGATGTCCATTATTGACATCTCTAAATCAACCAATCTTAGAATTCCCAATATTGGTATTCGCATTCGCCTGCATCATCGTAGCGAAGGCTACTGGTCAAAAAGCAGTGGCATGGATGCAAAATTTGGTTTGACCACTCCTGAATTATTTGAGGCAATTGACTTATTACACAAAAATGATCTGTTTAAGTATTTTACCATGCTGCATTTTCATGTTGGATCGCAAATTGAAAATATAAAACCACTCAAACGAGCACTACGCGAAGTTGGTAATATTTATGCTGAGTTAAAAATGATGGGGGCTAGAAATCTAACTAAAATTAATATTGGCGGCGGCCTCGCAGTTGAATATTCACAACACGTCTCAAAACGCTTGATCAACTATTCACTGGATGAGTTTTCCAGTGATGTTGTTTTTATGTTAAAAGAAGTGATGGATCACAAAGGGGTTGAACATCCGGATATTTATACCGAATCTGGACGTTTTATTGTTGCCTCCCATGCAGTATTAGTCGCTCCGGTTCTGGAACTATTTTCTCAGGATTATCAGGAAAAACTGCTGCAATTAAAAGAGAATAATCCTCCTTTATTAGAGGAGTTGATTAAACTCAATGAGAATCTCAGTATTGATAATAATATCGAATATCTACATGATGCACTGGATCATAATGAGTCCTTATTAACCCTGTTTGATCTGGGCTATATTGACTTACGGGATCGTGCTAATGCAGAAATTTTAGTACATCAGATTATAAAAAAAGCCTTATACCTGTCTAAAGATCAAGAACATCCAACACCAGAATTTGATAATATGCAAGCCAGATTACAGGAACGTTATCTGGTTAATAGTTCCTTTTTTCAAAGTATTCCAGATTATTGGGGACTTAAGCAACATTTTCCTATCATGCCTTTAGATAAGCTTGATCAGAAACCATTACGAGCCGCCTGTCTATGGGATATTACCTGTGATAGTGATGGTGAGATTTCATTTGACCCTGACGCCCCCCTGTTTTTGCATGATGTCGACTTAAGCAATGAAGACTATTTTCTGGCATTTTTTAATATTGGCGCCTATCAGGAAACACTTGGTATGAAGCATAATCTATTTGAACACCCGAGTGAATGCACCATTGAATTTACTAAAAATGACTATAAAATTACTCATATCAAAGAATCCAGCAATATGTTCAGTATTATTGATTCCATTGGCTATGATTCAGCCAAGATAATGACAACCTTAAAAAATAATATTGCTTTCAGCCACCATGTTACTGAAGAAGATACCAGTGAAACCTTAAAAACTCTGGAAATGTTTTTGTATCAAAATGGTTATCTAAGAACCACAAATCAAGAGTAAGCTGTTCGAGGTAATTGCTAGCGCATAGTCAAAGACAATAATAATTCGCGTATAACGGTGGTGGCCAAAACACTGCTATTACCTGTTGGATCTATTTTGGGTGCCAATTCCACAACATCTGCACCAACAAAATTTTTGCTGGCCAGTATTTTATTCAAACGGATAAAAGAATGAAAATCTTCACCACCAGCTTCAGGTGTACCAGTACCAGGTAGATAAGCCGGGTCAAAATAATCCAGATCCAGAGTAAGATAAATTGGACGTTTATCTGCTATGTTTTGAACGATATCTAAAAAGTGTTTTTGACTGTCAACACGAGTTTTATGTTCGTGCATCCAGGTAAATTCTTCCCGTGTTCCAGAACGAATACCATATTGTATGAGTTGATGTGTTGGTTTCATTTTTTCAACTACCCGTCGAATGATTGCTGCATGGGAATAATGATAACCTTCATAACCATCACGCAAATCTGCATGAGCATCCAGGTGCAGCAAAACCAGATTGGGATATTGTTCCAGATAACGAACGATGGGCGCATAGGAGATAGAGTGTTCGCCTCCCAATGTCAGGAACTGAACATTGTTTTTAAACAACTGAATACCTTCTGTCATAGCAAAAAAAAAGTCTGTGGCTTGTTTCCAATTTTCCTCGACATTGTCAGTTTGTCCAACAGGTAAATTACCTAAATCAATAAAAGTGCTTAGTGAATCAATATCTTCATGTAAATAAGGTGAGTAGGTTTCTATGCCAGATGATTGTTGACGAATATCATCCGGTCCATCTTTGGCACCTTTTCTATAACAAGCAGTACCGTCAAATTCAAACCCTAAAAGATGAATTGATTGAGCATGAATTGAACGAGAAAAAGTACTTGATTCATAGGGTTCTGAAGGTTGGATGAGCTGATCAAAGTCAACACTGATGGATTGTGACATTTAATTATTTACCTTAAAAAAAAATCATGTTATATAAGCATATTAATTTATTCATTATACAGGAAAAAAGCTCATGGCAACTGTTCTGATAATAGGTGCAGGTGGTGTTGGTCGAGTCACAACTAATAAATGCGTTCATAATAGTCACGTATTTAAAAAAATAATATTAGCAAGTCGTACAATAGCACGCTGCGAAGAAATTCAGCAAGATTTACCCTCTGGAGCAATTGAAATCGCCCAGATCGATGCTGATGATACCGTCCAAACGGCTGAACTGATTAAATCGACAGGTGCCGACATCGTTATCAATGTGGCCCTACCTTATCAGGATTTAACCATTATGGACGCCTGTCTAAAAACCGGTGCTGCCTATATTGATACTGCAAACTATGAGCATCCTGATACGGCTCATTTTGAATATAAAGAACAGTGGCAACGACATGATGCTTTTCAAAAAGCGGGGGTTATGGGGCTGCTGGGCTGCGGGTTTGATCCCGGAGTGACCAATATTTTTTGTGCCTATGCTCAAAAACACTACTTTGATGAAATCCACACTATTGATATTCTAGATTGTAATGCAGGTGATCATGGTTACCCTTTTGCGACAAACTTTAATCCCGAAATTAATCTCAGAGAGGTCAGTGCCAATGGCCGTTATTGGGAAGAAGGTGAATGGATAGAAACTCAGCCAATGGAAATCAAAATGGTTTGGGACTATCCCGAAGTGGGGAAAAAAGACAGCTACCTGCTTTATCACGAAGAGATGGAATCACTGGTTAAACACATTAATGGCTTAAAGCGTATCCGTTTCTTTATGACATTTGGCGAAAGTTATCTGACGCATATGCGTTGTCTGGAAAATGTGGGTATGCTTCGAATTGATGAGGTTGATGTTGATGGGCAGAAAATTATTCCTCTGAAATTATTAAAAGCTTTATTGCCCGACCCTGCATCACTCGGCCCAAGAACTAAAGGAAAAACAAATATTGGTATTGTAGCTGAAGGTCTTAAAGAGGGTGCCAGAAAAAAGATATATATTTATCAAGTCAGTGATCACGAAGCTTGTTATCAAGAAACCAAAGCACAGGCTGTTTCTTATACGGCAGGTGTACCACCTGCCCTGGGTGCAAAACTGATTGCCGAGGGCAAATGGCAAGGACAAGGAGTATTTAATGTGGAACAATTTGATCCCGATCCCTTTATGGATGAGTTGAATCAACAGGGACTGCCCTGGAAAATAATTGAAATAGATTAAATGTATGTCAAATATTGATTATTCGGTCCTGAAAACACCTTGCTATATTTGTGAAGAAGCACTTCTGGAAAACAATCTAAAAATTTTAGATTACGTTCAGAAGGCTTCTGGTGCAAAAATTATTCTTGCATTGAAAGGCTATGCTATGTGGTCTACCTTTCCTCAGATTGGAAGATACCTGCATGGCTGCACTGCTAGTGGACTACACGAAGCACTCCTAGCTAGAAATGAAATGAATAAGGAGGTGCATTGCTACTCACCTGCATTTCGAGAGGATGAATTTGATAATATTGCCAAAATTTCTGATCATATTGTTTTTAATTCTCCTCAACAGATGAAATTTTTTTATCAACAGGCTAAACAAATTAACCCAAGCGTATCATTGGCCTTGCGAGTCAACCCTGAAACATCCTGTTCTCCAGTGGATTTATACAATCCCTGCTCGCCTTTTAGCCGTCTGGGCACCACAATTGAAAATTTTGATGATTCACTGATGGGTAAAATTAATGGACTCACGTTTCATGCACTATGTGAACAAAATGTTGATGCATTAGAAGTTGTTTTAGAATCATTTGAAGACAAATTTTCCAAATATATCCCACAAATGGAATACATTAATTTTGGCGGAGGTCATCATATTACTCGTCAAGGGTATGATGTCGAACGTTTAATTGAAGTAATTAAAGCTTTTAAAGCAAGGTATAATGATATAACAGTTTATTTAGAACCAGGTGAAGCCGTCGGTTGGCAGGTTGGTTATTTAGTCAGTACAGTACTGGATATTCAAAAAAATGGTATTGATATCGCTATTCTAGATACTTCTGCCGAGGCGCATATGCCTGATACTCTAGCAATGCCATATCGAGCAGAAGTTAGAGGCGCTGTACAGGCAGATGAAAAATCTTATACCTATCGATTAGCAGGGAATACTTGTCTTGCTGGTGACATCATGGGTGATTATTCTTTTGATCAGACTCTTAAAATAGGTGATAAAATCATTTTTGAAGATCAAATCCATTACACCTTTGTCAAAAATACAACTTTCAATGGTATTAATTTACCTTCTCTGGCACTACTGACAAAAGAAGATCAACTCGTTATCGTTAAAACATTTGGCTATGATAACTATAAAAGCCGACTATCATGAGTCTTAATTTTGATCTTCTCCATCTAAAAACTCATTATTGAATACTGTCTTATTATTTTTTATTTTAGTATTTTCTCAGATAAGTTTTCTATATTTTATAGAAATTTTTTCTACTAAATTATTCGGTTTTGTTTTGAATAATATGAATTGATCGTCAACTGGAAAGCTGAGAATGAATCTCATTCACCTCGAATCGCTGGTTTAGGTCATAACCAAAAAAATAAGTATTTGATAATACTGCCTGATATCTAGCCTAATCTCTATTGTTTAGTATGATACGTTATTATTCAGTATACAATTCTATTACTCGCCCACAATAATTAATGAATTTAATTCAAGTAAATTGATAGTAGCAACAAGTATATTCTTCTGATGCAGCAGCAAGAGTTGCATTATATGAGTCCAGCTGTTCTGGTAAATGAAGACTTGTGAAATTGACCTGCTTAAGTGGCTTAAATTTTTTTGAATGATGTTTGATTAATGTCGGTTTTTCTGGAAAAACCGACAGCGTAAATTCAGTGGGAGATAATGACAAACCAGTTCCCAACACTTTCATATAAGCCTCTTTACGAGTCCACAAGTCAAAAAAGGCATTCGCTTGTTGTTCAGTGTTTAGTGAAAACAATGCTTCTTGCTCAGGCTCAGTAAAAAAACGTTTACAAATCCCCTTCCAGTCTGTTTTCCTATCGTTATGTTCAATATCTACTCCTACTGCAACATCTTTTGTAACAGCCAAAATAGCAACATCCTGAGTGTGACTAAGATTAAATTGTAAATTTCCTGAATTGGAGATAGATAAATATGGCTTACCTTGTTCACCTTTAAGAAAATCAATATCACTGGTTTCACAATTTAAGTATTTAGCCAATACGGTACGTACAAATCCATGTGAAGCTATAAAACGATTTCTATGAATATCAAATTTAAAACGTTCAGCTCGATTTTTTTCTTCTTTAGAAAGTTGAGGTAGAAAAAGAGGATTTCTATTTTCAATATCGGTTAACTGACATAACCAAACATCAATGATGTTATCTGAAAGAGTAACTGCTATGGGCGGGGTAGAAAAACTGATAGTATGTACCTGATCTTTAAACAATGTCACAAACTTAAGTCTATGAACTCTTTCTGGCCTCCCTCACCTTAGAGAAGCCAGGTTAAAATCATAATTAAACCATCTTTATACCATAGGTGCTGATGGTGTATAACGTTGATACTGTGAAGGTAGATATAAGCCCTGACTCTTTAGAACTTGTATACGGTGCTGATAAGCTGCACCGTACATCAAATGCTCAGCTACATCGACCACTTTACGATTTTTATAATCACTCAAATAAGTTGAGGCAATCCAGTCATTAAAAGCGCCCATTGCTGGACCACTCCAAATTTGATAATCAAATTCACGTCCTTTAACGCCTGCATTTGACCAACGCGAAGACAGACCAAGATACCAACGAAACACTAATGCCATTTGCTTCTTTGGGTTGTTCTTTGCTTTTTCAATAACAGAAGGATCACGTTTTTCAAAGAATTCGACTGTTTGCTGCCAAATGGTATCTACGGAGTTTTGCAATATCTGTTTTTCTAACTTTTCCAATTCCGGTGCAGGAATTTCTGATAAGCCATTATAGGTGGTATAGAGTTCATATAACTTTTGAGCACGCATCGGAAAAAGAGTACCCTTTTTTAAGACCTGAAGTTTTATGCCACGTTCAAACATATCAGATGCTGGAGCCATTACGACATCCGCCATGCCAGCTTGTGCTAATAACTTACGAGTATGCTCAGAGGCCCCTGCTTCCACACAGCTCTGATTAACTGAGCCTGTCACTACATAAGCCGCTCCCATCATAAAACAAGCCAGAGCAGAGTCTGGAGTGCCTACACCGCCTCCAGCACCAACACGAATTTCAATAGGGTATTGTTTTTTAGCTTGAATATCATCACGCAGGGCAATGACAGAAGGTAATAATGAAACTAATGGACGGTTATCCGTGTGACCACCAGAGTCTGCTTCGACAGTAATATCATCAGCCATGGGCACTTGCATAGCCAATTGTGCTTCTTGCTGAGTAAGCATGCCCTGAGCAATTAATTTATTCAGTACATCTTCAGGTGCAGGTTGCATAAAGACGGTTGCCACTTCTCTTCTGGAAACCTTGGCAATGATCTTATTATTAATTTGAATATTACCCTGAGCATCTTGCTGAAGTCCTTTAGCACGATAATAGACTAGAGAGGGTGTCAAACTAAAAAAGGCTGCGGCCTCAATAACATTAACACCATATTTTAAATAAAGATCAATGGTGCCTTGCTCAATAGCCGGTTCTGATGGATTATGAATAAAGTTAAAAACATAGGGGCCATTAGGTAAGGCTTTTTGAATTTTTTGAATGGCAAGTTCTACTCGGTTTAAATCAAGACCACCCGCACCGAATGAAGCTAAAATGTTCTGCTGACCTAAACTGATCACCATTTCTTCAGATGATATTCCATTGGCCATCGCACCTGTCATATAAGCATATTTAACACCATAAAAAGCTTTAAACCCAGGATCACCTAATTGCTCTGCGACCATCGGTGGTACATAAGCGGTGATCTTTGAGACATCTTCACAACCTTCATTATTAATGATGACCTGATTATTATCCTGAATGATATAACAAGGTTTGTTTAATTCACGAAGATTTTCAACACCTTGAATTGTTAAACCACTTTGCATTGTGTTTGCCTGAGCTTGAGTTGTTTGAGTCGGCATTTATTTAGCCTCCTGTAAACTTAAACCGATACTTTCGACTGAATAGATTCTTAAACCATCTTTCCATAAGTTACCATCGGCGATGATATCAACTCGACCATTTGATTTTCTAATTTCTTTCACATGAACTTCTAAAGTCATCACATCATTATCCGGAATAATTTGTCCCCGATAAGTCCATTTAGCTTCATCTTCTACCAGACCAAAACGAGGATTAACCATGTCTTTACCCAGATCTTGCTGCAAGGCAAACACTTGTAATGATTCAATCATGGCTTCAACTCCTAAAGAACCCGGCATAACAGGATCTTTATAGAAATGGCATGGATAGAACCAATCAGTTGGATCAATGACTTTCATCGAGTGGACATAACCTTTACCGAATTTACCGCCATCAGCGACCACGATACTTTCATCAATGAAATCAAGTGCACCACCTGCAAGGTGATAATAAGCTTTGTTATTTTGTGGCGCATATAAAGCTTTTTGAGCCGACTCAGACTTTAAATCAAAGGTAATCAATTTATCTTGTGCGATAGACTCTTCTTTGTACCAGGGAAGTAACTTCTTACCTTTATCCATTCCTACCTGAGTAGATAGAGATTCGGCACTGAAGAAACCAAATACCGCATCACCTTCATAAAAAGTTTCACCATCAACTAACAATTCAAAAGTAAATTTTTGAATGATATTATTCATGACTGCTGAAGTAGAATACATGGTTGTTTTGTTAACAATCGTTTTACCACGCAAGTCAATTTCTTTAATTAAACGCCCAGTACCATCCAGATTACGGAAATATAAATTCGTATCAGGATACATTAAAGTACTACCAATATAAGAAGTAATAAATCCATTAGGCTGTAGAGCAATTTCCATTAGCATGGAGTAAGGTGCAAAGGATGGATAGGAATTAATATCACAAAACCAGACATTAGGATCCACATCATATTCAGCCGTACATTTCACCGTGTTTTCAAAGTCATGACGTTCACCTTCAATATCGATGACACGATGCATTAATTGTAAGTAACCATTTGGTGTCCGTGGTGGGCGTCTCGCTGGATGCTGAGGAGTTGGTGGTGGTTGTTTATAAAGCGCAAACTCAGAACCAAAACAGGCTTCAATATCCCCTGTTGCAAAATGAACAACTTGTTCTTCAGTCACAACGGCAGGCTTAACTTCAATTGGTGGCATTACCGGTAATCTGCTATCCGCTTTATTTAAACTCGGCATGACAGTCTTTTTTGCTTCAATAGGTGCAGATGATGGAACAGGTGATGACGGTACAGGCGCAGGCATTGGAATGCCAGAACGTGAAGCGGCAAGTAATTGCTTTTCAGTTTCACTTTTCTCCGTTAACTCAAGACAGACATCTCGGAAATCAACAACAATCTTACCATCAATAATAATATCAACATTACCACGAGCATAAGGTTTGGGCGATAAGCCAATTTCTGTAACTTCAAGACGATAAGTCATCAGGCGATCTTTTGGTAAAGCCTGTCCACGACAACGAATTGGTTGAGGTATATTACGCATAGTCTGAAAACGAGCATCTTCCGTTTTAGTATGCATACCAAGATACAACATAAAAAATTGTAATAATTGCACACAACCTTCAGACATTAAAGAACCAGCAAGAACAGGATCATCACGGAAATGACTGGTGAAATACCACTCATCAGGTGACAATTCTTTTTCTGCTTCAATTTGACCCAGTCCCCATAAACCACCGGTACGATCAACTGAAGTGATTCGATCTAGCATCAATATTTTTTCTAAAGGAAAATGCAGTGATGGATTCTTTCCTTGCTTGTCATAAGCGGGGTTTGCATAACAACTAGCTAAGTCCCCTTCCATTAGAGAGAACATATCTTTCTCATCAAAACTGGTTTTTTGACATTGCAAGATTGGAGCAAATGAAGATTTGATGACTTTTGAACGCATCTCAATTTCATCTTTAGTTCGAATAACACCTTTGCCTACTGCTAATTCTTCATCTGAGAAGAAACCTGCACAGCCATTATCCATTTTCAGAATCATTTTATCGCCAATGAAACACTCATAAGAGAAAAAGAACAATAAGTTATTCTGATGCTTGGCAAAAGAATTAATCGATATTTCAT
Source organism: Gammaproteobacteria bacterium (assembly GCA_026196615.1). Taxonomy (GTDB): domain Bacteria; phylum Pseudomonadota; class Gammaproteobacteria; order GRL18; family GRL18; genus GRL18. The sequence continues at coordinate 37,109 of JAPHSW010000063.1, forward strand.
AACGTAGCGTTTGACCTTCTTTAGGCTGATCATCAAGGAATGTTAATGTACAGTCCAACAAACGGTACATGTACTTACCTTTATTATCAAAATCAATCCCCATATAACTGATCAATAATAAGTCACACTGGCCTGATTCAATACAAATACAGGTCGGTATTTGCCCATCAGTTGAATACCATGCATTATGAGGAATATCATATTCAGTCGTCATTTTTGAAGGTACAAACTCCCCTTTCTTTGCTTGCATCTCAGTGACTCGTGTCACAAGCAAATAGGGGTCCATAGGCAACATAACACGTCTGGAGTAGGTATCGATAATGTCATAATCTGGTCCAAAGACTTTGCCGATTTTACCATATGCAAATTCACGCAAATCTTCTTCTGAAAAAACAATCTCTTCTGGCTGACTGTATTCAGTTGGAAACAACTGCTGAGTAACTTCTCTCTCTGCATGAGTCGTAGTATTAACTGGAGTCAGTTCAGTTTTATTAAGAGTCGAAGTATTCGTAATATTAATATTTGCTGACGGTGAGCTAATCGTATTAATAATAGAACTAGTCAATGCCTTTAAACCTTCATGGCGAGAAGCCATAAACTCAGTATGCATTTCACTGAGCTTGATATTATGCTGAAACATTTTTCTCAACATATCACTTTGATAACCTTGCATTAAACTGGCCCTATTGGATGTTGTTGCTACGTTATTAGTCATAGTCCCTGAATTAAGCGATACCGATGAAGCAGTAGCAGGTCCATCTGTTATTGTTCTTTGTGTCATGCTTTTTTCCAATGTATTAATTGATGCCTTATTTGTATAAGTACTTGTGCCTGAATTAACTGCGACTTTGTTTACAGTTTGTTTTTGAGAGGTCACGGCATTAACTTCTTTGATAAGAGGTATGACATTGGTCTTAGGCTGCTTATTTACTTTTTGCAATGGTGGTGTTGATTTACTGACAGGCGGCTTTAGTTGTGTCACGGTCTTTTTGGAAGTGTTTGCAACTATTGGTTCAGCTTGTATCTTAAACTTATTACGGTTCTCATCCGTCAAAATGACCTCAGCAAAAGGTTTTTTGCCCAAAACAACTGGTTTAATCAAACTTGGTTTGTTCTGCTGTTGTTCTATTTCTTTTGGATATAGCTTTTCTAATGCCATATCAACACCATGACTGGTTAATTTAGCAACCATTCTCAAGAGTGAAGTGTGATCATCAACACCTTTTCTATTAATGCCAACCGCTAAGTGTTCTTTCCCTTTTAAACTTTCACTGACCCATTTGGTACAACTACTTTGAGGGCCTAATTCAATAAAGATCCGTGCGCCATCATCATAAACCTGATTCACCAGTTTTGGAAAATCAACCATCTGAGTATAAAAAGTAGCGATGTTATGGCCAATAACTTCTTCTTTCATCTCAGTTTTCTGGTAATTTGCTGTCGTATAAAAATCAACACCATCAATTGCAGTGGTCGGCATAGAATGCAATTTTTTCAATGCATCAAATTCGGCCTTAACCAATTCATTATGAACAACATCCTTAATGGGCACAGGAAACAAACGCCATTTTAATTTTTTTACTACGCGACGACAGGCTTCATCATCACCAGCAATTACAATTTCATTGGGTGCATTAATTATAATCAGGAAGACGCGATCTTCTTCTGCAAGTACTTCTGCTGCTTTCTCTGGTGAAGTTCTTAGCGTATAAGTTCCCCATATTGGTTTTTCACCTTCTTCGGGAGCTGGTAAATCCCAGGCTTTTCTCACTACATCCATTTCACCGACCAAACGATTTTGAAAAGTTGGTGTATTGTGAAGCGTATTACTCATGTAGTCTGTATTGTTCCATGCCCCTGATGAGAACAGCATAGAAAGTTCACCCATACTATGACCAAAAGCAGCCTGAGGTTGAACACCAAGTAAATCCTGAATCACTTTTGTATAAAGAATGGATGACATAATACCTGATTCAAACATCGCAACAGCATCTTCTCCCATTACAGCATCGAGTTCTTTTAATGCTTTTTTATCAGGAGCAACCACAGTCTGAGGATATACATAATGCGTTCGCATCATTTTTCTCAAACTGGATGTAGAATCAGCCACCAGATCAGAAATTTCTGGAAACATATAAAAAATATCTTGAGACATTCCAATATATGAGTTGAATCCACCAGGATAAACAAAAGAAATTTTTCCCTTATCCGCTTGTGGTACTGGGGTGAAATAACTGCCTAATGGTGTAGACCATTCTTCATTGTTTTCTAATGCGCTTGTAATTCCTTTTTGAGCAGATTTAAGCTCTCTAAGAAGTTCATCAATTGAATGTGCTAACAAACAAATGCTCAGCGATTGTTTAGAATCATTTTTAAACTGCTTTAATTTATTCAAAGCCAATGTTGGTAGAGAGGCTGTAATTGAAATTTCACTTTCTAAAGCAGTCAGCTTAGTTTGCAAGTCTTGTTCTGAGTGACCACTAAGGGGAAACATAAACAATGAAATATTTTCAAAAAAATCATTTGTCGGTGTTTGCTTTTTATCTGCTTCAGATAATATCAAATGAAATGATGTATTATCCTGGCCAAGATTATTGATAGCAGCATAACGTTTATTTTTCTTTGATGAGTCATCTGAGTTTAATAACCATGGACGAGAATCTTGTGGAAAATAGAATTGTTTCTCATCCCAATCATTTATATTCTTAGGTTTATCCCATGATGGAATTCCTGGAATAAAACGTTGATACAAACATAATGAGGTTTTAATAAGACTAGCAATACCTGAAGCAGCAAATGTATGGCCTATATTTGCTTTAACACTACCTAAAGCACAAGTTTGTACGGGTGGTTCAGACTTTTTATTGTCTCGCTTTGAATACAGCTGTTTTAATACATTAATTTCAGCACTATCTTGTGATGCCACACCACTACTATTTAATTCAATATAATCAATATCATTCCGAGAAATGCCAGCTTGTTTCAAAGCTTCATCAGAAGCCTTTTTAAGGCTATTTGACGAATCATTGTTTGAGTCACTATTTGCATTTCTAACACCAGAAAAGCCTTCAATACTTGCATAAACTCTATCATTTTCTTCAATTTGATCATTACGCTTTAATACAATTGCGCCTGCACCTTCACCAATATTCCAGCCTGTACCATTTTCAGCAAATGATAAATCAGCCGTATCAGACATTTTATTGCGTTGATTTTGTAAATAGACATGTTCAATACCGCCCGCCAGATCCACAGCGCCAACAACCATTGCATCAACTTCACCGGCATCAAGGAACAACTTTGCGACTTCAAGTGCTTTAAATACAGAGTTTTCTTCCGATGAAATTGTAAAAGCAGGACCAGAAAAATCCCATAACGAACAAATACGGCATGGAATAATATTCCCAATAAAGCTTGTAAATTGATTGATTTCAACCGCATTGTGCAAGCTGTCTTTTAATAATTCAGTCAGCTGAAGTTCTTGTTCTTCTGTTAATTTAATATCACTCTTACGTAAACTTTCCTGTAATTGCCATGCGGCATCAATTCGTCCACGAAATTGATGGATTCCAAGATCCATTTCCATGGCAACAATAACTCCAACATTTCCACCTTTAGGTAAAGTAGAATCATTTAGTGCTTCATCAAGCACTTTCATCATCAATAATTGCTGTGGTAATAAAGGAGCTTGTTCTTCTGGTGGAATTTTAAAATATAAATGATCAAAACCAAATTGATCAATAAAATTTCCCTGGGGAATATCATTTTCTTGATTGAATACAGAGTTAAGTCCAAACTTTTGAAGTAGATTTTTATCTTTTTCTATCCCCTGCCAGCGTTGTTGGGGTAATGCACCTCGAAGTTGTTTAGATTGGTAAATCGTCTGTTCAAGTTCAGATAAATTTTCATTTTGTCCAAAATGTGCACCCATCCCAACAATACTGATTTTTTGATCTGGTATTATTTTTGATGAGCTAATATTCTTCTGTCCTTTAACATGTTCTTCCATTATTAAATGAGCATTTGTTCCACCAAAACCAAAAGCGCTAATTGCTGCAATTTTCTTTTGGCTAGGTGTTTTTTTGTTCTTTGCAGAAGCCCATGGAATATTTTTTGTAAGAATTTTATCTCCGGCAATTTTTCCAGAAGTAGAAGACATCGGTGTTTCAATGTTAATCGTTGCAGGAATCAAATCATTCTTCATTGCAAGAATGATTTTTAACATACCCGCCATTCCTGCTGATGTCAGAAGATGACCAAAATTTGATTTGGCTGTACCCATATTGAAATGAACATCTTTATCAGCAAAAAAACTTTCCATTGAATGAATTTCTGTTTCATCACCCAGTGGTGTTCCTGTGGCATGACATTCAATATAATCCACGTCCTCAGGACTAACATCAGAATCGTTATAAGCTCTTTCATAACAGATTCTTTGACCTGATTCATTTGGGCTTAAAACAAACTTCCCTTTACCATCGTTAGATAATCCTATGCCATTGATAACAGCATGGATATTATCACCATCACGAATGGCTTCATCATAGCGTTTCAGAACAAACATACCGGCGCCTTCACCCGTATTTAATCCTGAAGAGCTTTGGTCTAATGGCCGACTCGATACATTTTCAGGGAATGCTTTAAACGTTGAAAAGCCAAGCGAAACAAACCAGGGATCGGCTGCACTAACAGCACCAGCCAGCATAATATCAGCTTTATTTGAAAGCAGATAAGAGCAAGCCAGTTTCATACTATAAAGAGATGAGGCACAAGCTGCATCAAGAACCATAGAAACATCACCCAGATCAAGCGCTTGATTTATAACACTCGCAGGATGGCCGGCAACGATTCCATTAGCAAAATCACCTTCAGGCTCATCTCCCATTTTAAAAGATGAAGAATCCAGTAAATCTTTTAAGGGGGTTTCCATTGCCTGATGGTAAAGAGGCAAAAACAGTTTATTGGATTTTTTTGTTGGAAAAGAGAGGTTACCCAGAATCACACCACAGCGTGATAATACCTCTTGATTAGTTGCATAACCTGAATCTTTTAAAGCTTCCCGGCTAACGTGTAAAGCCCATTGAAATGTATTATCAAGTCCTTCTAGTTGATCTTTTTGTAAAGCATAACCTTGTGCATCAAACTGGAAGTTCTTTATGTATCCGCCAGTTGTGCAATAGTATTTGTCTTTGGTTCCTTTTTTTGAAGAAAAATAATCATTCGGATCTCGTCCCATGTGTTCTGCATCTGCAGAAACACGAGAATCTTTATTGGCCACCAGATTTTTCCAATAATTTTCTGGTGTGTCAGCCTCAGGAAAGAGACAGGCAGTTCCAATAATCGCAATTTTTTCCATCTAAAAGAATCTCCACTATAAATATTGAAATTAATCTATTTACAGTATTATCTAAAGGGTTAGAACCAAAGTTCCTTATATAAATAAGGCGAATACTATCTATTGTAAAATAGTCTCCTAAACGACAGTGTTTCAATTGTCTGAGAGCTTTATTTACTATAGATAGTATTCGCCTTGTTTTTACTACTTAGCTTATTTTTTTGGTTTGAACATTGCGTTCAAAGTTTCACTCACGGTGACTTCAGCACCGAAGGCTCTTGAGTAAATATTACCTTTTTGATCATGTATCACTACATCAGCCTTCATATTTGTATCTGAGGTAGAGTCAACATCCAGTGAAATATAAAAATCTTCCTTATTTGGAATGGCTTTATAACTCATCACTTTTAAAAACTTCAAAGGTAAGCTGCCTAAATGACGATGTTCTCTCACCCAAACTAACATTGCCTGGAACATCAAATCAGTAGCAAAAGGGTTAATTGAACTGATTGGGAATTGCCCTTGCTCTTTTGCCTTAATATTATCTAGATTACACAAAAGAGTTAGCTTCTTCATTGAGTTATTAACGACTTTTTCAATACCTTGAAATAAAGAACCATGGAAAAGTGTTCCATCACTATACAAGCTTTCGCCACTTGTATTTTGTGTTTCATTAAGGTCTGACTGTGTATATAAAGGCACTTCAGGAATTTCCTTAGCGACTACGATATCAGCCTTATAATGCCAAATGGATTTTCCATCTTCTTTCTTCGATGAAATCGTCACTTGAAGTCGACTCAGGTTATCATCATTTGATAATTCCTTAACATCAACCTGATAAGAATCAGCCTGAGCTTTATCGAATACAATGCCTTTTAATACCTGGAAGTTATCACATTCAAAGAAAGTTTGAGAAGGATTAATACGTTCACAAATATTCGCCATCCATGAAAGTGCTGTCGCTGAAGGTAATACAGGATTTCCTCCAATCACATGGTCATTCAAAAATGGGTTGTCTTCTAAAAGTAACTCGGTATTAATTAAAAAAGATCGTAAAGGTGTACCCGTTTTATCAATATCAGCCCGCATAGAACTGCCCACTAACAATTGAATTGTTTCATCTCTGTCCTGATGCAGTTCGTTGCCAAAAATTTCAACACCTTCATCAATAGGTATGATTTCAACATTGCGTTCTTTAAAGTAACGTTTTAATTCGTCTGTGACCATACCACCATCCCATGGTCCCCAGTTGAAGGAAACAACATGACACTTAGGATAAAAGCTTCTGAACTGATAAGCGGTTTTATTCAAAATTTCATTAGCAACAGAATAATCAGACTGGCCAGTGTTACCATAAAAACCTGCTGCCGATGAAAACATCACCAGATATTCTAATGTGTCTTTGTTAACTAAAGATAGCATTGCTTCTAAACCATCAATTTTAGTATTAAGAACGGCATTAAAATCAGCTTCAGTTTTTTTGTTAATAGGTTTATCTGCTAATACACCCGCACCATGAATCAGGCCAGTAATTTTACCCAACTTTTTAACTGCTGGTGCAGATTTTTCTTTAAGAGCATCACTATTCGTGACATCGGCACTAATGTACTCTGCTTTACCACCTAATGATTTAATTTGATTGAGGGTTTTACTAATCTCGCGTTCAGATTTAATGGCTCTTAAACGCTTATTAACAATCACAGGTGTAGGTATTTCACCATCAGCTTTAATAGCTTCCATGATCTTACGCTTAAGTTCAGTCTCATCTGTACAGCCTTGTGCCCATGATGCCTCTGAACCTGTATAAGGAGCACGACCAGCCAATATGAAGCGACAATTATACTTTTCAGCAAGAGGCATAATACAAGCAGCAGTTACCCCTTTCGCACCACCACTGACGAGAAAGACTGATTTATCAGTAATCTGAGTATTAGTTGATTCTGCTGGAGAATGAGGTCTCGTCTCACCAACAAGTGTCATACGGCCATTCATGTTCTCAGAAATGGAGTAACCAACTTCTGCAACAGACAAATCAGGATCAAAGGCTTCATCGATAAGAATCTGTGCACCTTTTACATCATCCATAGTAGGATTAAAGTCTATTGCACGACAAAAAACATCTTCCCATTCAAGGTTGATGGTTTTAATCAAACCGTTTAAACCGCCTTGATTCAGCTCAAATTTATTAACTCCAGCAGTACCAATTTCACCATCCATATAAGAAGTACTTAAAAAGAAATTACGTCCCTCTGCAGGTTTTTCAGTTAACGCTTCTTTTAAATGTTTGGCTGTGAAAAACGCCATTTTCAGAGCGGTTGACTCACGCTTACTAAATTTAATTTTACTGCCTTTTGAAGAAGGTTTAGCACTCAAATGTATAAAACCATTGACTGTTTCAGTACTGGTAATTGAATTGAGAGTCTTACCTAATTCTTCATCGGTTGCTTTTGCTAACTTAACAGTTTTAGTACCTTTTGGCAGGCTACTGGCTTTAGCAACAAGTGATGTTGGAAGTTGCATAACAATAACATTCCAGCCAAGAGTTTGTAGGTTCTTAGCGGTGTTATAAGTTATTTTTTCACCATTATCAGTGATGATACAAGTACGACCTGAAACACTAATTTCCGATTCTAATACATCAGGTCGTGGCAGGTGCTTTTTTACAACGATACTCTCAGTTGTTGAAAAAGAATCCTGATTAGCTGAGGTATCAGATAAACTTGGTGACTGTTCTGACAGTGCACGGCTTATTGTACTGTCCTGAGGCACAAGGCTTTTAACATAGTCTACAATTTCAAGTAGAGTACGCATTTCAGACAATTCATTTTGGTCCATCTCTGGTAATTCAGGAAATTTATTGGTCATTGCACCAAGAATTTCAACGCGTTTGATGGAGTCTATTCCCAAATCAGCTTCCATATCCATATTCAAGTCAAGCATTTCAATGGGATAACCTGTTTTCTCATTAACAATTTCGAGCATGCTCTTTTGTATAGCAGCTTCATCTAAAACACTGGATACAGAAATGGTTTCTAGAACTGTATTTTCTGAAGATGTGTTTGCTGAAGTATTGACACCAGATTTATCTTCAACATATTGAACAATTTCTTTCAATGTCTGCATTTCTGCTAAATCGTTTTGATCCAATTCTGGTAAGTCAGGGAATTTAGTCGTCATTGCCCCCAGGATTTCAACTCGTTTAATTGAATCAATGCCCAGGTCTGCTTCCATATTCATATTCAGATCCAACATTTCTACTGGATAACCTGTTTTTTCATTAACAATTTCAAGCATACCCTGTTGAATTTGAGCTGAATCTATTCCTGAACCTGAAGATGTCATCGTAGTTTGTGTAGCTGATGTTGTAGAAGTTGTAGATGCACCAGACTTATCTTCCACATATTGAACAATTTCTTTCAATGTTTGCATTTCTGCTAAATCATTTTGATCCAATTCTGGCAAGTCAGGGAATTTAGTGGTCATTGCACCGAGAATTTCAACACGCTTAATTGAATCAATGCCCAGGTCTGCTTCCATATTCATATTCAGATCCAGCATTTCTACTGGATAACCTGTTTTTTCATTAACAATTTCAAGCATACCTTGTTGAATTTGAGCAGAATCTATTCCTGAAGTTGTCGCTGCAGGTGTATTTGTCAATGCACCTGACTTTTCTTCCACATATTCTACTATCTCACGTAATGTCTGCATTTCTGCTAAATCATTTTGATCCAGTTCTGGTAAATCCGGAAACTTATTAGTCATAGCACCCAGGATTTCAACTCGTTTAATTGAGTCAATCCCC
>JAPHSW010000173.1 GCA_026196615.1 Gammaproteobacteria bacterium
CCTCTTTCTGGATGAAATTGAATCTATGCCACTGGTCGCCCAAGTCCGATTATTACGCATTTTACAGGAACGTTCACTAGAACGTCTGGGTTCTAATGAAACCATTCAACTCGACATACGCATTATTGCTGCATCAAAAATTGATTTGCGTTATTTAGCCGACAAGGGCGAATTTAGAGAAGATCTGTATTATCGTTTAAACGTTGTCAAACTGGATATACCACCTTTACGTGAGCGCAGACAGGATATTCCACTCTTGTTTAAGCATTTTTTAACACTCTCTTCAGTTCGTTATGGCAGAGAAGCACCCACAATTGCGCAAAATGCTAATCAGAAGCTCATGGCCTTTAGCTGGCCAGGAAATATTCGTGAGTTGAGAAACTTTGCTGAACGTTATGTTCTATTAGGTGAAGAATGCATTTCAAAGCTTGATGAAAGCACTCAAAAAAATCCCTGCACACCGATGACATTACCTGAACATGTAGAAGTTTTTGAAAAAGCACTGATAAAAGAAGCTCTTTCCGACTCCGGAGGTATCATAAAAGACACAATGGTTTTACTTGGACTCCCTAGAAAAACTCTTTATGACAAGATGCAAAAATTTGGACTGGATAAAAAGGTTTACAAATAGAGTCAAAAGAGCTTTTTATAAATTAGACTTTCAATCAATTATTCTTTTCAACACAACCGGTCAACCAGTCTAAATTAAGTTTAACTGGATGTTCAATATAGTAGCCTGCATTGTCTATAAACTCTTGTAGATATGATAGTTTGACTTTAAATTGAGCGTCTGGGTTGGCAATCTCCTGGCGTATTGGTGAAAACTGTCCTTCTGCAAATCGTGTAGAAAAATTGGCAATAAGATGATCGTTTTCATCAACGACATTAACGTTAATATCCTTCATGGGAAATAAGTTTTCCAACAGTAAAATAAGTCCTTGCAGGATAGAAATGTTTTTTTGCTTTGCAAGGATAAAATTTACAATATTGATATATTGTTTGATAAGATTACTAGCTTTTATTTCAGTTGTCATAATCATCACCCTATTAACCAAGTTTAATTGTTTTCCTGTAAGGTTTTAAATATTCACTATTTAATTGTTTATTAAACTTTTTAATTTTCCTGCTAATCAATGTATACCTTGCCTAAAGTCAAAAAATTCTTCACCGTTAACATGAAACTATTAGACTAAACAATACGATTGGTTTCATTCTGTACACCTTAAAATTATAGTTTTTTTATCTCAAAATGGTCATCTTAAGAAATAATTTAAATTAATCATACAATATTGATAAGGTTATCTTGATTTTTTTCAAGCAGCCCCCAAAATTTATTGAGAATTAAATTTGGATTTTAAAAAAGCGCTATAAGAACCGATAAAATTTATTATGACAGTATCACGTGATTCACTCATTTTATTACGAACTATTCGTATACTCCTATATGCACTTATCGGACTGATTATCCTTGTTTTTTTGATGCCTCGTATTCACTCATTATGGATTACCATGAGTGCTGAACCACGCACGGTGACCGCACGTGGTGAACTGGCGGCCTCTGAAAAAAACAGCATTGAAATATTTCAACAGGCAAGTCCGTCAGTGGTGTTTATCACTACATTGAGTGATCATATTAACTTCTGGACACGAGACATTACCCGTATTCCAAGAGGCACAGGATCGGGCTTTATATGGGATAACCATGGGCATATTGTCACCAATTATCATGTGATTAAAAATGCTTCAGAAATAAATGTCAGACTGGATGATCAACGTACCTTCAAAGCCCTGTTGGTCGGTGCAAGTCCAACACATGATATAGCCGTATTGCGAATACCTGTCTCTATGAAATCCTATAAAGCAATACCTATTGGTTCCAGCCATGATTTAAAGGTGGGACAGTCAATGTATGCTATTGGTAATCCTTTCGGACTGGATCATACTCTGACCACTGGTGTGATCTCTGCACTAAGTCGCAGTCTTAATACTGAAGATGGCATAACTATTAAAGATCTTATTCAAACCGATGCTGCAATCAATCCAGGTAATTCTGGCGGGCCTTTACTAGACAGTGCCGGACGTCTGGTCGGTATTAATACTGCTATATACAGTCCATCAGGAGCCTATGCAGGAATTGGTTTTGCCGTACCTGTGGATACAGTGAATCGAGTAGTACCTCAGGTCATTGCTCATGGTAAATATCAACGACCCTCAATAGGTATTAGTGTTGATGATCGTATCAGTGCTCTTATCACTGAACAAATGGATGTTTCTGGTGTTATGATCTTGACAGTTGAAAGAAATTCACCCGCAGCTATCGCAGGATTACGTGGTACTCGCAGAGTAGGCAATACTGGCCTGATTCCTGGTGATATTATCCAACATGTGGGTTCTCACCGAGTTGAAGACACAGAATCGTTACTTGATGCACTGGATCAATATGCCATTGGTGAGCATATAAATGTCCACTTTCTACGTGATGGTAAGCACCTGAAAACGACTGTCACACTGAAATAATCCCCTCATTGACAATTTTTAAGAAGTTGCTCTATTCTGTCATCTGAGTGACAGATCAAATATCACAATTTATTTATTCTATAAGTAACAAAGCAGCAGATGCTGTTAAGGTTAATTTATCACAGGAGAATAAATTATGAGCTTATCTATCTGGGATCCATTCCAGGAAATGGAAACTTTACTTGATCGTTATAACCGTTCATCTAGAAAAACACTAGCAGATAGTGATAATAGAAATTTTGAGGTTGGTGACTGGGTGCCTGTAGTAGATATTGAAGAGACTGAAGATGCTTTTACAATTAAATCAGAATTACCTGGTGTCGAAAAAGATGATGTTAGTATTAATATTGATAGAGGTATTTTAACTATAAAAGGTGAAAAGAAAACTGAAAAGGAAGATAAAAAACGTCATCGGGTTGAATGCTCTTATGGTTCTTTTGTCAGAAGTTTTACTTTACCTCAGTCAATTAAAATGGATGAAGTAGAAGCTGAGTATAATAATGGTATTTTGAATTTAACCATTCCAAAATCTGAGGAGGCTAAACCAAAAGAAATAGAGGTTAAAATAAAATAAAAGTAATAGTTGTAAGTACTGACCTGATGTAAAAATTACAGACTGTTTTTGGTAAACAGAAAGGGTTTATTGCATCAGGTTGTATTATAGATTGAAAAATATGCAATTATTTTTTGAAAAGCTGTTAGTCAATAAAGTTTTGAATAAGAAATAATACTTAAAAATATTTTTGGTAATTATATGTGACTCAAGAAATAAATAGTATATGGGGGCGAATCATGTCAGAACGTCAAACTTATTTTTCAACTATGGTCATGATTTTGATATTTGTTATGCTCGCTGCATTAGCTGTACAAGGGTGGTATATGCTGGGAATGCAACAGAAACTTGATCAGCTTCAGGCTTCAAATGTTGAAACTCAGCCACAAGTTCAACAACCTATTGGCCAAACTAAAAAAAATAACAGTAATCGTTTTAATTCCCAAAACTCCAGAATTTATGACGATTGGTTCAATGATTCCTTTGACCCTGATAACTGGGATCCTATGTATGAAATGCAACAAATGCAGGATCGTATGAATCAAATTTTTGGCAATGCTTTTAATCGTTTCGACCGTAGTTCTAATTTTAATCACCTGTTCAAAAATAACCAATTTTCACCTCAGGTTGATGTGCTGGAGGAGGAAGATAAATTTGTTGTAAAAGTTAATCTACCCGGTTTTGACAATGAAAATGTGAATGTCACACTTGAAGATCAGACTCTAACAATTAATGGCTCAATCGAGCAAAAAAAAGAGGAAACAGATGAGCATGGGCGTGTCATAAGTCGTGAACGCCGCTCCGGAAAGTTTAATCGTGCTATTACACTCCCAGCACCACTAAAACAAGAGGGTATGACCACTCATATTGATAAAGGAGTTTTACAAATCACATTACTAAAAAAATGATTATAAATTTTCTGAATTAATGGAGGTGCATCATGTTTAAAATTGATAATTTAACGAATAGTTTATCCCGAACATGGGATACAGTCAGTCAGGGCTGGAATCATTTAATCAATAATACCAGCAATGCACTGACACGATTCATTTCCAGTGATGATAAGGAAAAAGCAGATAATGTCCCCTCTTCCAGTCCACATTGGGGCTTAATCAGTGCCGATCTCTATGATGGATCTGACAAAATGGTGGTAAAAGTGGAAGCGCCTGGCCTGGTTAATGATGATTTTGATATTTCTATTGTGAATAATATATTAACGATTAGTGGTGAGAAACAATTCCAGAAAGAAACAACGAAAGGAGAATATCGTATACTGGAATGTGCTTATGGACGCTTTAGTCGTTCAATTCCATTAGAGTATGAGGTTAATACTGATACAGCAAAGGCCAGTTATGATAAAGGCATATTAAAAATTGAGCTGGAAAAGAAACCCCATCAGCGTAGACGTACAATTGAAATAAAATAATAGTCTGTGCATAAAGAATTTAAGCCATAATTACGAATAATCGTAACCATGGCTTAAATTCTACAATAAGTTACTAAAATGAGCTCATATAGATTTAAAGATGTCTATTAAGGCACATCTCGTGGCTTAACGATAGCAATGATTTAAGTGTTAAAAGTTTAATTCGAATTCTGTTTCATAGAAGACTGGATTATATTGGCTTCTTTATAAATCGCATCTAGATCATTAATAATAATCTGGTTACGTTTTTTATTGATAATTCCTTGCGAACGCCAGTATTGTAATTGTTTATTGACCACTTGTCGTACAGAACCAATCATTCTTGCCAGGGTTTCATCAGAGAGTCCATTAATTAAATGGCTTTTCTGTTCATCCTCTTTTTTCCCTGTATAACGCTGTATCTTGTATATATGTTTTAAAATTAAACGGCTTAATCGAGTGGTCATATCATGCAAAACAAAACTACTTGCCTGATCTTCCTGATCGCGCATTTTCTGTGCAAGATAAGGTAAAAATTTTTGATTTAATTCAGGATAGGTCCATATCCACCTTCTCATCATTTCGATAGGAACAGAAACCAGTTGCAAAGAACTGACGGGTGCAAGGATGACATCATGTGGTTTACCATCAAGCAAAGTCATAATATCAAAGCTATCCCCTGGATAAAGCATATCTAATGTCACTTCTCGACCCGTATCAGGATTATTGCGTTTCATCTCCAACTGTCCTTCCTGGATAAAGTAAAATTCTTCCATGAGTTTTTGAGCATCAATATAACTACTTTTTTTCCATGTAATTAAATGAAAATGCTGTGCAATCTCCCGTGTAAGCGCCTCGGGTAAGGCTGCAAAAAAAGGCGATTGCCTGACCAATAAAGAACTGGCTGGCTGTGGGACAGAAATAAGTCCTGGCATAGTATCTATCTCTAAATATTGTGTTACTTGATTATTCAAATAAGGCTAAGTATGACAGAAATCAATACTGATTTCTTTGAGTCTCAATACCCTATTGGTATTTTAATTTGCAGTACTATCTATCCTGTAAATATAATATTGAAATGATGATGGGGAGATAGCATAATATTTGTAAATGTACTGAGTAATAATAATGCTTATTGAATCTGAATTTTGGGAACAACATTCCCTGACCAATCATTTACAATCATTACTTCTATTTTTTGTAATGATAGTGTTTCTTTCCCTGCTGGGTTGGTTGCTTTTGGGTAGTGATGGTATTTTTTTATTGCTGCTACTTGGGGTTATTCTACTTGTTTTTAACCCCGTTTCATCCCCCTGGTTAATCATGCGATTATATCACGCAACTCCGTTGACACATCATCAGGCACCTCAACTCAACTTAGCCTTAACAGAATTAGCACGCAGAAGTGGACTTGAAAGAGTCCCGACACTTTTCTACATACCCAGTAGCATGATAAATGCATTCACTGTGGGTAATAGAAATGAAGCTGCCATTGCGGTATCTGATGGACTATTAAAAACATTGAATTATCGGGAACTTATAGGGGTGTTGGCACATGAAGTGAGTCATGTGCGTAATAATGATATTTGGGTAATGAGTATAGCTGATCTGATCAGTCGTCTGACCAGTTTCCTTTCACTGCTTGGTCAGTTCTTTTTACTATTGAATTTACCATTAATTCTTCTGAGTAATGTGAGTATTAATTGGTTCGCAATTTTTCTTCTTGTTTTTGCACCTAACCTGAGTTCTTTGGCTCAACTTGGACTTTCACGAGTTCGTGAATATAATGCAGATCTGGGTGCTGCTCGTCTGACAGCCGATCCTGGAGGACTAGCAAGTGCTTTGGTCAAAATCGGACAGTATTCTGGTTCATTTTTTGAAAAAATCATGATGCCAGGACGACGTATTCCTGTGCCTTCATTACTACGAACCCACCCCTTGACTGAAGAAAGAGTACGACGTTTAATGGCTCTTGATCCAACAACATTTCCTCCTCTTGAATCGCATGATTTATCTTATAAGGTCAATTCAAGACATCTAGTGAACCATAAACCACGATGGCATATCAATGGTTTATGGCATTAAGTACCTTCGTTTGTATATATTACCTTTTAGTCAATCATTCTTTCATTTAATAAGATCTATTGACTCACATTCTATCTGACATTTTTTCTAAAAAAGCATCCCAAAGCAGATTTATTAAGATTTACTTTTTGGAGTTATTGATTCTACCCCAATCAGCCAGTTGCTATTTTTTAGATACTAACTCTCCGTAATGAAAAGCAAAGTGATGAAAGGACGGCGTTTTTACTGTCAAAGTGTACGTAACTGTTAAGATTCAATTTTCTCTTCCATTCCCCACGGATAAATACGTGGTACGATGATGGTAAACAGTGATGCAACTACTATTGATATAGCCACACCATAAATAAATACATCCCATGTGTTTGGTTTAAGCGCCCCCAACGCAATAATTACGAACAATATTGGAATATCCAGATAGTGAGTAAAAGTAGGAACGAGCTTTGCCCTTTCTAATTCCAGCTCTGACGTAACTTCGCCTTTCTCCTAGGCGTCTCTTGTTATGCGCCTTAGTTTCATAAAGTATAATCTTGTTATCGTATTTCCCTCGATAAATTCAAGCGTAAAAAGTATTATCATTCCAGCAAGCCACGGCACTTTGATAAAATCCCAACCACCATAGTACTTAACAGTAAACCATGTGCCAGATATAAGAAGGGTAATTGCTCCCGGAACGACAAAACCGTCGTAGAAAACAGCTATATAGCGAACCGCTTCAGAAAAACGTATCAAGTCTCGGTGTTGCCTTGATCGAAGATCGGTGAGCCACACGCCTATCAGACCTGCCCCCATTACCACAGCCCCCAAAATGTGAAAATATTTTATAACCGAATACTCCATCTCCCCTCCTATTTTGAGCCTTTAAAAGTTGTTCTAGAGTGGTTACTACTGGCCTACGCCCTCACTTATTCTCAAATCAACTCTAATATCTATCATCATTAACATTAGACTCACAACAACAAAATAATACATTGACAACATATTGAAACAACACAGATATGTCAACATATTGTCAATATCTGTTTATTAAAATAAATACAAAACTTAATAATAAATTATTAACTGAGGTTATTATAGAAATATTCAGGTTGGTAGGATTCTGAATATCAAAGGAGACAAAATAGCCAAAGAGTTTGGACTAACTGCTTCACAATGGAAAATATTAGGAGTCAGTGAGTTATTAAATAGTCTCCTAACAATTTCTGAAATAGGTTGACAAATAGGACAAAGCCACCAAGGCCCAAACGTATGATGTCACTAGAAACTCAGGATGTTTTGGGTACACGTATTATTGGTAATAGCCAGGTGATGCAAGATTTACGCAATACCATCGATAAAATATCTGATACAGAAGCTGATATTTTAATAATGGGAGGAACAGGAAAGGAATTAATTGCTCGTTCACTTCATAAACAAAGTCAGCGTTCTGATAAAAAATTTGTCGCAATTAACTGTGGTGCTATACCTGAAAACCTCATAGAAAGTGAATTATTTGGTCATGAAAAAGGAGCATTTACTAGAGCAGACACCCAACGTTCTGGTAAATTTGAATATGCCAATGGAGTACCTCTTTCTGGATGAAATTGAATCTATGCCACTGGTCGCCCAAGTCCGATTATTACGCATTTTACAGGAACGTTCACTAGAACGCCTGGGTTCCAATGAAACCAAACGGTATGAGCCTTACAGCTAAATGGTGACTACAATGGGAGAATAAAATTAAGCTGCAAGTTAAATACTAATAGAACTATATGCTCTGGAACATGGTTTGGACGTTGGCCAGAAAATATCAATTGCAGTGGTACATTTCAGCTCAATGCACAGTAATACTAAAGACGGCATTTTAAATATGCCCTCTTCTTGGTACTAATTTAAAAAACTGATTATTCTACTTTGACTTTTTTCTGTAAACCATGTTTGAAAAGCTAAAATGGAAACAATTACAGTATATTTATGTATTGTAAGATATAGTGTTTTTAAAGTGTTAGTCACTCTTCTTCTTCAATATCTGGTATCTTGAACATGGTATTGGCGAGCAGCGGTTGCTGAAACATTAACCCACCATGAGGCTGATTAAGATCGGCTTCGTAGAAGATAAACTCAAATACCTCATCAGCACGCTCTTCTTCAATCAACACGGTAACAATAGCTTTTTCAGTGGTCTCCCCTACTCCGCGATGGCGAAGTGGAGTGATACGACCTAGCCCTCGAGCAAAATTAATGTTGACGCTGTTAATTCCCAGCTCATTTACCAGTCGATGCACAAGTTCTTGATCCCGTCCCTTGGGTAGGATAGCAGTAATCAATTTATGCGGACGGGTTGTATGGTAGGTCATATTTCGTTAGGCCTCACATCGAAAGGATTCCGGCGATCTTCGCGGGCAAACTTTTCCAGAATATCATCAGGGATAAAAGTAGCAGCCTTCTCTACAGGAGTAACCCACATAAAGCCCATTCCAGGGGTATCAAAATCACCCACTCTATAGATAATTTCAAACACCCGGTTGGCCTGATCACTAGAAACTATGATGTGAATCGTCTCTTTCTCAGCTTCCACAGCCAATCCCAAAATACCCAGACGCTCGCGCACACCTCGACCATGAGAGTAGTGGATACTTGCTCCCTGAGCTCCGACCTCCTGGGCTGCTTTAACCAGCTCGTCGGCTTTGCCTCGCTGTACAACAGCAGTGATCAGAGAGATGTCAGTTAGCACCACCATTTCACGTTTTTGATTCATAGTTTACTCCAGTTGGCTTAGCTTGACTTAGTTTGATTTAGGGGGGTGATGGCTTGCTTGGCCAACTTGCCAATATGATGAGATTCGTCGTATTTACGGTGGTGACGGCTCACCTTCCACTGCACCCAAATTCCTACGCTGAGTACTGAGATAATTGGCCCAATAGAAGCCATTGATAGAATGCCAAAACCCTCTATAGCATCCACTGCATTACCGAAACCCAACCCCATTGACAATACTAAAGGCACAGTAACAGGACCAGTGGTCACACCGGCACTATCCCAGGCAACATTAACGTATTCTTCATTGGAAAACCAGGTCAGCACCAGAGCTGAGAGATACCCAGGGATGAGCAGCCATGCGATGGGAATATTAAATATGATCTTGGCAACCCCAATGGCAATACCGCAACCAACACCAAAGGAAACAGCATACATCAGAGTGGATTTTTTAAAGGCACCATTGGTTAGGCTTTGAACTGTTATTCCCAGTGCATTAAGAGCAGGTTCAGCCAAAGTAGCACCAAAGCCTAGAATCCATGCAAAGGCAATGGCGATCATCAGTCCAGTAAGCCAGTTATACAGGGGTGAACTATCGATACCACTGATCGTGGTAAAAGCGGCAGGCACGATGCTACCTGATTGTGCACCCAATTTTGACAGACCATAAGTGAGGCCTAGATTAAAGATGATCATGCCGATCACAGACAGAGAGATACCATAGGCGATGTTTCCTGGTTGTTTAAGTTTCTCCTTTAGCACAAAACGCATTACCAGAAAAAGAAAAAGTACCAGTGGAACAATTGCACGCAGACCAGTAATCGCTTCTACCCAGGGAGTTTTATCAAACCAGGGCAGAATATCTACCCCAGCTTTGCTCACGTGAGCGGCGGCAATAATTTCTTCCGGGGTGGTTACTGAGTGAACATAGATTGCCAGCCCCATCACTGTCAAAATTGGGAACAGGGAAGCCAGAGTCACGATACCAAAGCCCGACATGCCATCACCACCTTTACCGGCAGCTGCTGCAATACCTATACCCAGGCTTAGTACCAATGGTACAGTCACCGGTCCAGTAGTCACAGCACCGCAATCCCATGCCAGTCCCAGTATCTTTGATAACTCGGGATTGAGACTGATATAGAGTGTCAAGCTAATGGTAGGAATCAGAGTCATATAGATCAGTGGCTTAAGACTCCAATCGTAGAGAAACCTCAGGGTACCAACCACCGCTGCAGCCCCCACTCCAATACCAACACCCAGTACTAATACCTCTGACCAATCATTCAACAACGTATAGAGATAGGGGGCTGATTTCACACTCACAATGGTGCCAGCCGCTTTCAGGGCACCAATGGCAGGTTCGGCAAAAGTAACCCCGATGCCTAACAAGAAGGCAACGGTCAACACCACTGGCAATTTAGCCCGTGTGGGCAAAGAACTCCCTAAAGCCTCACCAAAGGGCATCAAACCTACCCGTAACCCCTCCATAAAGAACATTAAGCCTAAAATTACCGCCACCAGACCGCCACTGATAATCCAGGCATCGGCCACATCAGAGCGCAAAACAATAATCTGAAATAGCACCAGATATAGTGCCAGTGGTAACACTGCTCGTATCTGGTCAACAAGGCGCACTTGCACGTAAGGCTGGATCAGGCGAAAGGCTACTCCGGTTCGCAGCTTGAATTTGGGTGCATGATAAGGAACAGATTCACCGTTATCATCAATGATAGGCTTAGGTGTAACGTGGTTGTAGCTCAGATATCTGTGCCGGGAATTGACCTCCCTAACAAAAGCACCAAAGCGTATCTCCTTTGGCATAAAAACTCCTATTGACCAAATTGCTAGCCAAGATTAACAGATGTATAGAAGGATAGGCAATGAGAATTTTGATATTTGTAACGTGTTGGTTCTGGTGATTGGCGATAGAAAATTCAGAAAGAATGATCGAACAACCCGAAATGTCCTGTTTTTCGGCACCACACTTAGGGCATAACAGAAGAAACATGATATAAATTCAAGCTAGAAGCATTGCACACAAATATTGATTGAGTAGTCTACAGTCTATAGCGGCTTTACACCAATTTCATCTGAAATAAGAGGCTACTAATAAATCTGCTTTGTACAAGAACCAACAAATGCAAAAAAGACTCAAACCGCTGCTAAACACTTAATACTGACATGTTAATAAAAAGCCTAAATTTCTACTTAAGATCAAAAACACCTTATTGTCATGGTTTAATTGCATTCTAATTTTTATCATATAAGATCGGATATAAGTCAGTACAAGTTAGAGTAACCTTGAAGATTCTTAAGGTTACTCTAACTCCATTATCACAATGCTTGTAGCATTATTTATTCTACTGTTCTTTATTTAAATAATCTACAATCCTACAATAAGACTGTTGGTTACCTGAACAAGCTTGTGATTCACCCCCACTTTTTTCCTGAACAGGACATTTTAGATTATTATTAGCCGCACCAAAAAGATACTCATTGATTTCACTCTGTGCATATTTTGATAGAGCCCATCCTAAAGGCGGTGCTTTATCTTTTTTTCTGTCCCCCCCTTGCTCGCACATTCGGAAATAAGAAAAATGTCCATTATTTTCAGCCCATCGTTTCAATCTTGAGGCTGCTTCAGCACCTCGCCCTGTACGAGTCTGAAGCAGTGTATGAGGAGTAGAAAAAATTTCATAACCAAATTTTATAGGTTTATTATTTGGAAACTCAGTAAAATTTTCTGATAAAGTAGGATCGCTGCTTATCAAAATAACGAGTGGCTTGAGGCCTGGAATCTGAGTTGTTG
Organism: Gammaproteobacteria bacterium; assembly: GCA_026196615.1. Classification (GTDB taxonomy): domain Bacteria; phylum Pseudomonadota; class Gammaproteobacteria; order GRL18; family GRL18; genus GRL18. The sequence continues at coordinate 12,106 of JAPHSW010000173.1, forward strand.
CTGTTTTTAATATTTCAAGCGCTGTTTCTGCACCAAAATTTTCAAACAAGCCACCATCCTGTAATCGCTGAAGTCTTTCTTTTCCATCAGGCAAAGATATATGCCATGAACCTGGAGGACTCACATAAGGAAACCTTGCACTATTATGTGCAGCTGTTGAGCGTGGCATATCTTTTCCCAAACTATTCAATAAGTCCTTGTATAAAATAACAGGTTGTCCTTTCTTAGTTTCTTCATCAGGTTTCAGACCTGCTGCAACAATTCGTCGTCCATTATCACTCCAGGTTGAATTTAGAAAAAGATTTGGCCAGGGTTTAGTACAAACACCTTCTTTTTGTCCAGAACAGTTCAAGTTAACAAATGATTTTTCCAGCCCTGGAGCACTCTGTTCCATTCTTACTTCAAAAGTTGTTGCTCGGCTGGGAAACAATGGCCACCAAACAAAGCGTTGAAATAGATCCTGATAAAACAGAGATGAGGCCATGGGGGCCAGAAAATCATTAGCAAGAGATTCCTGAGTTTTTTCTCGAATTTTATCTGCTGAAATACCAGCATTAACATGGTTGCGATAAACTGTCGCTCCTACTGAACCACCAGAAACACCGCTGATAGCAAAAAGTTGATTTTGAAAATGGCTGTTTTTATGCAATTCACCAAGAACTGTACCCGTCCAATATGCCGCTCGAATACCACCACCTGCTGTTGCCACTACAATAAAGGGACGACAATTGTAACTTGTGTTATCCCCATCACTTTTTATTTTTTTGCAATTTAAATCTCTCCATTGAGTAATCGCTTCAGTAATAGTGACTCTTTTAGCTGGTGATGTACCATCTAGTGTGCGGATTTGATGGTTGTCATTAGTCATACTAAATATTGCTGCCATAGCAATTAATATAGATAGTAGTGGCCACCCTTTCATATTGCCATAATAGGTAATAATACTGCCAATAGGGATAAATGTTGCTCCCCAGATAAAGATTAATACCAGAGCATCAAAACGATTGCCCATTGATATAGGCCAGAACATCCCCCAGACAACAAGAACTACCCCTACAGCTAAATAAGCCCAAGCTACCCATCCTCGAACTAGACCAAGTGCCTCCCACAAACTGTTATGTAAAGTTGAGGCTTCATCTTCAAACGTTTTACTCCAGGTAATAAATGATTCAGGTTCAGAACTCAGCTTATTTGCAATTTGTTGTCCCAACCAACGACGATAGTGAACAATAAGATAAAAGACTACACCAGACATGGCAATGATTGAAATAATCAATATACTGGCATCTGCACGCCATAGATTAAGTGACACACTGACAAAGGTAGTCGTGCCAAGTATACGGGGGAAATACTTTCGATATTGTATGAGTTGTTTTCGACTAACCGGTGCATAAGGAAATCGAATGTCCATTAAAACGCGTGCCCAAAGCCAAATACTAACGGCTAATGCAAAGGTACTGACTATCAAACGTGGATAGTTGCCATCTTCATCAATTGTGATGAGAAGATCCTGCCCTTGATCAAAAAAGAGAAGTGCTGAAGCAGCAATAAGAATAATCAGGCTAAATCGTGTCAAATTGAGTGTATAACCTAAAGCTCTTAGGTGCATCACCAATGGAAGTGATTCTGACATAGTAAAAATCCTTATGTAATGTTAAATGACATTCTTTTTTTGATCATTGAGAATCAATAAAAGCTATTTAAATATCAATACTAGGTGGTAAATTCTCAGGGTCCAAATAGGTATATGGGAGTATTCCTTCATCTGCAAGTTTCATATTTCTCACTTTAACCTCATTGGAAAATGCTTCAAATCGTAAATTTGCACGTTTTTGAACTTCCGGGTATAAGTCTTTCAATGGTTGAATCGCTAATGGCCCTGAAAATCTGTACTGAGAGGGTTCTGTCAGTAAATAACCTGCGGCAACCTGAAATAAAATTTTCTGTATTGTATGAGGCAATGCAGTTTTTACATAATCATCAGGTATTTCATCCTCTCCTTCTGGCATGGCAGCCATCATTGAAATTGGATAGTTCGGTACATAACCTCCATAGTCAAACTGTGCAAAGTTGTGAATAGCATGACCCGCACTGGTTTTCCAGATAATATTTTGTAAAACTGATACTAACATTTGTTTGGTATTTATAACCTCAGGAAATGAGGAAATATTAGCTTTATCAGGGCTTCTCATTTCAGAAATCCAGGCCTTAATAGTAGTATCTTCTGCAACATCATTGTCACTGGTATAGGCAGCATTAACAAAGTCAGTAGTATATTCACCAAAGATATCCCAAAGTTTAAAACCATCATCACGGAAATAATAATTTTTGATTCCATCATCTCCTCTATCAAAACCACGTTTTGCAAGCTGATTCGGGAAACTTGAATCATTGAAGTCCCACTTTAACCAGGCATTTAGCATAATACTTAGCCCTTGAGCAGTGCCTGTTGAAAAAGTGTCATCAGTGAATGGCATGACATTAGATACCAAAGTATGCCGAGCAACATAGTTGATACCAATCGTATCTTTAAAATGAGGCATCAACAAATCTTTGATAGGATGATCAATACTATCAGGAAATGAATTATGAAAAGCAACAGCAAAAGGCTCAACAGCTAGATGACCGAACCCAAGATGCCAAACAAATTGCATCACCTGATTGTCTGCACACTTTAAATGCAGCTTAGCTAACATCCAACGATTTTTTGGAGATTGTGGAGTAAATACTGGAAACTTATCATTCAAACGAATTCCTACCATATCTTTATAATATTGGTCACCGTCTTTACATTGTACTATCAATGCTGTCACAGGATAAACATACATTCCTCTATATGGTTTTACCTCTTCAAGTTCAGAATAATTGAGCAACAATAAAGATTTTTTTGCAATTAAATCAGTTAGAGTCTGATTCTGATACATCAATCCACGCATATTATCTGGAACACGCTCTATATCATCGACTATGCTAATAACCATAGGATTCAAACCATTAAAGAAATGACTCGCATATTCCCTATCATCTTTCCAATGATCAATTATATGTTGATTTTTACCAATGTAGCCTCCCTGTACAGCCTGATAAATATCTCCTGTTTCTTGTAAACGTTTTTGAGTATCAACCTGCGTATAAAGAATATCATTGAAACGTTTAAAAAATCGCCCTTGTCGTGTTGGGTCCAGAGCTTGTGATCGTGGAAGACCTTTTACTGCTTTTGGTAGTTTTGATAAATCAGCATTCGGAAGTGCTGGAATATTATCATAAGGCTGATATTCCCAAAGTTCTGTTTGTTCAGCCTGGATATCATTAAGTACCTGCTTCATGACAATTTTAAGTTTACCTAGTAATTCATTGACATGTGCATCACATTGATTCATTTCTTCTTCTGATATGCTTATTATTTTACTTGCCTCCGCTAAAGAAGCGAGTTTATTTTTCAAGAATTGGATACCACCAAGATATGCATTTTTCTGTTTTTGCATCAAGCCCTGTTTAAGTTGAGGTGAATCAGTTTCAGTATATGAATACCATCTTACTTTAGTGGCTTTTACTTTACCTGAAACCGTCTCAGTCACGGGATGAAATTCAACAAAAGTAGAAATGGCTTGTAAACCTGGTATTTCCGGTGATACGCTTACAAAATCATATTGCTCAAAGTATTTTGTATCATCTCTTGCCACCAGTTTTTCATCAAAAGTTAAACCACCCTCACTTAATTTAAATTGTCTGACACAACCTACTTCATCTTTCCCTGGAGAGACAATTGTCATTGTTTCATAGATATACCACCAGTCTAAATTTTCTTTACCAAAAGGCTTAAACAATGCCCAGACTTTATCAATGGGTGCTTCAATAAGTCCAAAGACTTCAACATCTGGCGCTCTGTTAAATTTTGTCATTTTATATGCTCTCTCTGTTTGTATTTATTCATTAATTATTGACAGATACATGTGTATAAAGCATGCCTTGTAGACAAAAAACACATTTGATAAATAAAGATCTTTTAAAAAAAATATTAATGTAGGAAATTTGTGCAAACTTAATTTAATTTTCATTTTTTATAAAATAATATTCTGACTAAAACTTCTTTGAGTTTTTTGTGAATTTTATTATTTAAATTAAGTTAAGCCGTTTAATAGACACAAGTTTATTTTTTATTAACTAGTGTTACAACAGAAATGGAGATAGAATTTCCTTAAGTGATAACCACTGGAAATTTTTTGCAGGATACAACATGATTCCTTGCAGGACCGCTAGTCCATACAACTTCTAATCTAGTTATAATCAAGCATATAAGATTAGACTAAGGTGTCAAGTTTAAAAAATTTTATTTGTAGGATTGATATTACTTTTTATCACTTAAATAAAAGTAAATTAACACGTTTATGATTATGTAAGATCTTCTAAAGATTTACATGTCAATTTTATAATGCTATTGAATTAGTTAAGTTCACCATTGAGCATTTTTAGTACAGGACCAGATCGTTCAGTAACTTCAATACGACAAATTTTTCCATTTTCAACAGAAATTTTATACATGCCAAGCATTTCACTGTGTAGAACATGGGCAATAACTGCTCGAATAACACCCGCATGTGCCACAACAAGTAAATGTTGACCTTGATACCCTTTGAGTAATGACTCCCAACTTTGAACAACACGTTGAGTAAAATCTTCCAGTGGTTCACTACCTTTAGGACGATTGCTCACTGGATCATGATAAAAATCAAGATATTCCTGTTGCTCAATTTGTTCAGACGTTTTGCCTTCCCATTGACCAAATCCAACTTCTTTCAAGTCATCAATAATCTTTAAAGGTATATCATGGCGTTGACTGAGTTCTTTGGCAAAATCATAACAGCGAATCATTGGAGAAGTAATAATCTGTCCCCATTCATTGTACTCACCTACGGTTTCACGCATCTGCTGCCAACCTTTTTCTGAGAGAGGATCATCAATGGAATGCCCACGGTATCTATTACCGCCAACAGGTGTGCCATGTCGGATCAAATCAATGATCATATTTTTTAATACCTCAATTTTTTATCCTGAAAAACAAGAACTATACCCTACTCAGAGTCAAAACAAAATTTTATACAAGTAACATTTTAAAAACACACTACATATACCGTTAGTCATATTAAATCAAATGAAGACAGTAGAACAAAACAATTTAAAAAACATTATACAAAATAATTATTACACTTATAACCCCATGATAAATAAGTTATTCAGATTCAGTACTCATTATCTGTACATTATAAAAAAGCATGCTAGTATCAAGCAATATACTATCTACCATCTCATGACTATATCAAGCATAAAAAGGAGTAGAGAATGAAAGGTAATTCAGTCGTTATCCAGCACTTAAATTCCGTATTGTCCAACCAGTTAATTGCTATAAATCAGTATTTCTTACATGCCCGTATGTTTAAAAACTGGGGCTTAGGAGGTTTAAATAAAACCGTTTATCATGCATCCATCGAACAAATGAAAATGGCTGACGATGTCACACAGAGGATACTATTTCTTGAAGGCATTCCCAATCTTCAGGATCTAGGAAAACTCCGAATTGGTGAAAATCCTGTTGAAATGTTAAAAAGTGATCTTGCTCTTGAAATGAATATTGCCAGCACTCTTAGAACAGCCATTGAATTAGCTGAAAATGAACAGGACTATGTCACCAGAGAGCTATTAGAAAAAGTTCTTCATGAAGATGAAGAACATATCGACTGGTTAGAAACTCAATTTGAATTAATCAATAACACAGGCGTTGAAAATTATCTTCAAGCCATGATGACGGAGGAATAAACATGAAAGGTAAGCAAAAAGTCATAGAACAATTAAACCTATTATTGGCCGGTGAATTAGCAGCAATGGATCAATATTTTATTCATTCTCGAATGTATGAAGATATGGGCTTCAATGAACTCTATGAACGTATCAGTCATGAGTTTGAAGAGGAAAAAGATCATGCAGATTGGCTTATCCGCCGTTTGCTATTCCTGGAGGGCATTCCAGACATGGTAAGTCGCTCTCCCATCAACATAGGTAAAGACGTACCATCTATGCTACAAAGCGACCTCGAACTCGAATATCAAGTCGTCACCGATCTCAAAGCAGCCATATTAGTTTGTGAGCAGGAACAAGATTATCAGAGTCGAGAGATTTTGGAAAAAATGCTGGCCGATACCGAAGAAGATCATGCCTATTGGTTAGAACAACAGCTGGGTCTAATTGATAAAGTCGGTCTACAAAATTATTTACAGGCAAAAATGTAAAAATCATTTCAAAATAACACATCAGCCTGTTAATAAGCTTTATTAACCAGTGTATTTAGCAGGCAGAGCCCCATAATTCCTACTATTTCCATAAAATTACAAATTCTTCAAAAATAGTATTGATAATTGTTATCATTTAGATTAATATCATAACATCTAATTTGGAGCATGTTATGTACGTATGTTTATGCAAAGGGATCACTGATACCCAAATCAAAGCGGCAATTACTGAAAATGGCTTTACAAAACTGAGTCAGCTTAATAAAGAACTGGGAATTTGTGGTCAATGTGGTAAGTGTGCTAAAGAAACTAAACGTATCATGAAAGAATGCCAAAATAGCCATGAGATTTTATTACCATGGCCTGAGATGATTCTAAAACCTGCCTATGCCGGGATTTAATAAATAAAAAGAATGGAGCTATTGATTCACTACCTAATTGATTGAAATTAAGGTACTTGATAATATTAGTTAAATTATTATCAGGAATACAATTTTGTACAAATCAACCATTGGTATCAATTTAGAAAAAGAATTTTCACTTGTTCTCTCCGGCGGCGGTGCGCTGGGAATAGCCCATATCAATGTACTCAGACTACTCGATGAACATCAACTAAAGCCCAAAGAAATTCTTGGTGTCAGTATGGGTGCTATAATTGGTGCTGCTTATGCATTGAATCATGATCATAAAGCCATTTATCAATTTATTGAACAGTTTTCCAACATATTCAAATGGGGAAAACTTTCCTTTTCAAATGGTTCCCTGCTATCAACAAGTAAAATCAGAGAACTTCTCTTACAGATCTATCAGGAGAAGAAAATGTCTGAGGTTGAAATCCCTTTAACTCTTGTTGCAACTGACTTTAGTACTGGCAAAGCAAAACTGTTTAAGAATGATAATGATACATTGATTGTCGATGCAATCCTGGCATCAATGGCGATACCCGGTATTTTTCCTCCTGTTAAAATAAATGAACAGTATCTTGTGGATGGGTTCATTGCAAGTAATCTCCCCGTAGAATATGCCCAATATAAAACGATTTTAGCATCCAATGTTTTAGGTAAAAATTCATTTAATGATTTTCAGGAAAAAGACTATAGTTTCTTTGGACACACCAAAGCAATGTTGGAAATGTTAGAACGAAGTGTCCGTTTGATTATGTATAACAAAACTCATGAAGTGCTCAAAAACAATGATAATATCCTTTTAATAGAGCCTGATGTCGCAAACTTTAAAACATTTGAATTTCACAAATACAAAGAAATTATCAGTGCATCCCAATCGATCAGTCTAAATAATCTGGATACTTAGTCTGGAAGTAGTTAAAACTCATAACGATACATTACCTGACTATTCCCAGTCTTCTGATTTATTTCTGTTCTTTTCTTCTTCATCACCAGCCAAAACCTTGGCAAGCTCATCTCTGGCCTCGCGCGAGATAGATATCCGCTTTTCCAAAGCATCGGTCTGATAAAGTTTATTAAATAAACTTCTATCATGATCAGCAAACATTTTAGTCGCACGATGTGCTTCATGTGCTCCATAACCTAATTCAATCAGAGTTTTCTCTCCTAAATACATTGCAGAACTTAACATTTCACGTTGAAATAAATTGACTCCTCGATCCAGAAGTTCAAAAGCATGTCCCATATCATAGGCTCGGGAAACAATAGTTAAATGTGGAAAATGTTTTTTTGCAATATCAATGACATCCAGTGCCATTTGTGGATCATCTACACAAACAATTAATACTTTTGCCGATTTGGCTCCAGCTGAATGTAATAATGCGGGTTTACGAGCATCGCCATAATAAACCTGATATCCATATATACTGGCATTCTCAATCATTTCAGGCTGATGATCTAAAATCGTTGTAGGAATACTATTGGCATGTAATAGTCGACCAATAACACGACCGAAGCGACCAAAACCAGCAATAATTACAGGATGACTCATATCTTTCATTTCATCATTTTCTGGAATGGCAGACAGATCAGCAAATCGAGGTTCTATCAAGTAATCATTTATTAACATCAATAGTGGTGTCATCACCATTGATAAGGCTACCACCACAATTAATGGTTCAATCACTTCCTGACTGAGGACAGCTATATCCCCTGCTAAAGCAAATAATACAAAGGCAAACTCTCCACCTTGGGATAACACAATTGCAAAGAGAGGATACTGACTCTTCTTAAAAGAAAATAATCTGGCAATTATAATGAGTACCAGTAGCTTTACAAAAACAAGCAACATAACCAAAGAAAGAATAAACCAGGGGTGTTCAATTAATAAACCAAAGTTGATAGACATGCCAATGGCAATAAAAAACAGTCCCATTAACAACCCCTTAAAGGGATCAATCTCTACTTCAAGTTCATGTCGAAAATCAGATTCAGCTAATAACACACCTGCTAAGAAACTACCCAATGCCATGGAAAGCCCAGCCATATCCATAAGCAAAGAGATAGCAATAATTAGTAAGAGTGAGAAGGCAATAAACATTTCACGCATGTGAGTACGAGCAATAATACGAAAGATAGGTTCTGTCATATAATGACCACCAATCACAACTAAGGCAATGACACCAATGACTTCAGCAATGGCCGTTACTAAACTACCATCACTATCAACCTGATTAACGCTGAGTAACGGAATGGCCGCCATCATAGGAATAACAGCCAGATCCTGAAATAATAAGACAGAGAAAGCTGAGCTTCCTGTTTGAGTTGATAGAACATTTCTTTCATTCAGTATCTGCAAAGCTATTGCAGTAGAAGATAAGGACAGAGACATAGCTACAATTAAAGAAGTACTCCAACTTAAGCCATAAAATAAACCAATAATAAATAGGAAAATACTCGTTAGAAGGATTTGCCCTCCCCCCATACCAACAATAGAATGTCGCATTTCCCATAAGCGTTTGGGTTCAAGTTCCAGGCCAATTAAAAACAATAAGAGCACAACACCAAACTCTGCAAAGTGAAGAATATCATCAATATTAGTAATTAACGCAAGCCCCCAGGGACCGATAATTGCTCCAGCCACTAAATAGCCTAACACTGAACCCAATCCAATTTTTTTAAACAAAGGCACAGCAATAACAGCAGATAATAGGTAGATAAGGATATTTATCAGTAATGAGTGCTCAGTCATGATGACACTCTAACGACTCATATAACTCATTAATACGTTGTTCATATAAATGACTGAATTGTATTAACTCATCAGAAGTTGCACGATGTGCTTGATGCAATACCTGAGGTGAATGGTAATCCATACCACAGTGATTGGACATTTGTTCAAGAGGTCGAAGAAAGTCTTCTAAAGTATAATTATCAAAACCTTCTTTTTGATAAGACAGCTGTTTATGCCCTGTCGTCACAACAGCCATCACTGGCTTTCCTTTTAAAGTTTTAGTCTGCGAATGATCACCCAATGCAAATTGTCTTGTTAACACGACTTCCTGCCATTGTTTAAATAATGCCGGCACATTGTACCAATAAATAGGAAATTGAAAGATGATCAATTTCGCCTGACGCAAGAGTTCCTGCTCTTCAGCAACATTAATATGAAAATCAGGATACTTTTCATAAAGATTATTAATGTGCACATGCTCATTTTTTGCAATTTCATCAAGTATTGATTTATTTGCATGAGAGCGATGTGTATAGGGATGTGAAAAAACGACTAATATCATTTCAATTATTTTCTTAGTTTATTATATTTGTAAAACGTTAGAAACACTGCTGATATCTTCATCTGATACGTCATACTCTTGAGCCCAATCTTGCCATTGCTCAACAGCATTTATCACTTCATCTGCAATTTGTTTAACAACCGTTTTTGGTAAACCAAAAATTTTACCTTTTGATGTAATTTCACTTGGTTTTGGTGCTGTTGGACTATATTGAAACCCAGCAACTGGATAAGCACCCATTGTCAGTGAAGGAACAAGATCATAGGCCGGAGCCATACAGTATCCCTCACCATCATAAATTAAACTGAAATTTCTTTCATGATCATCTATATTATTAATAGCCCGATTAAATAACATCAGTCTCAATAACTGAGTTAAATCTTTTTCAATATAAATAGAATGTATTCTGACAATATCTGCAATATCATCATATCTAAAAACACCACCTCGATCACGCTGTGTTTCTCGATTCTTCAGCAATGAATTAATAGTTACCAGATGTCGTCTGGTATAGTTATTGGTATTATTCTTTACAACATCAAAACGTTCAAGTAATAAAACATCTCGGTCATTGATACCCGAACGAACCTTACCCTGATGTACATGAAGTCCCGCCTCTTTCGCCATATGCAAACAAGCCAATTCTATTTTTGCATTATTATAAGGATCATGACTGTGACGATTAAATTTAGCCAGATAAGATATATCTTTTTCATAAAGCAAAGCTTTCGGTCTTGCCCCCCCTACTCCTGTTCCTGCATTAGCTAAATAGAGTAAACTGACTTCATCTAGATGCTCAGAAATAGACTCAGGATCATCAACTGATTGAGCAGCCATTTCTGCGCGTTTAATGAACTGTATATCACACCCCATACCATAATCTGGTTCTTCATCAGATAGTGTCCATTGAAGAGCACCAATACGACTATTACTCAACTGGGATAACATATCAATAGCACTATGCCTATCCAATTTACGCTTATCTCTATAAAAGGCTAAAGTCGCCAGAACTTTACGCCCCCATTCATCAGGTAAATAGTCATCTAATATACCAGGTATACCGCCTGCACATTGAAATTCGACTTCATTAGAAGTTAGAGGTAGATGCACTGGCTCTAAAGAAAACGCATGAGGATGTTCTCGAAAGGCTTCAGTATAACGAAACCCCATTTTCATCAGTTGTCCAGATGACTCCAATAGAACAACTTCCGCAGCCTTTATTATTCCTGTTTCCTGAGTATTTAAATAGAGATCATAGCGTTGTTTATTTGCTTTAGTCATCAAATAAACTTTCCTTTATCAGGAATAATTGGCTGAACTCATTGTCTACACCAAGTACTTTTGCTGTCTGATAATAAGATTTTAAACTAACGGATAAATCCCCTTTCTCCATCTTTTGATAAGTGGCACGGCTAATACCAACACGCAATGAAAAAGCTTTCAAATTATCCATTGGAAACTGTTTTTTGCGAGCAAGTCGAAGGTTTTGTCCTAGTTCAGGAAGAAAATTCATGAAATACCATCACACACTATTAATACCATTATTATGGTACATATTACTATATTATCAATTATTGTCTAGTATTATGGTACATAAGAAACAATTTATAATAAAAACTAACTATCTAAAGAGGCTACTTAGTTTAATTTCTAAAATTAATAAGAGTTCCTGGCCAGACGAAAACCAAGATCATTGTCACTGCTGTTGGGTTTGAGTCTACCGCGAAATGCTGAACGACAATATCCTGCATCATCGTCCCAACTTCCACCACGATTGACTCGGCGAGAACCGCCAGACTGCACATTTGGATCGGTAACTGAACGTTCTGGATAATCATCATAGATATCCGATACCCATTCCCAAACATTACCATGCATTTCATAAAAGCCCCAGGCATTTGCCTGTAAACTACATGCCGCTATGGTTTTTACATTAGAATCCCCTACTTTGCTGCCATTATAGGGTTCATTGCCATTATAATTAACTTGTGTCGTAGTGATATTTTCTCCAAATGAAAACGGCGTATTGGTGCCAGCACGTGCTGCATATTCCCATTCTGCTTCCGTGGGTAAGCGATAACCTCCACGCTCACCTCTTTTTTTAGCTCTCTCATTTAAACGGCGAATAAATTCCTGCACTTTATTCCAACTCACGCTATCAACTGGACAATTCCCTCCACAGTTTTTAAAGTAAGAGGGATTCTTACCCATAATCATTTGCCACTCTCTCTGAGTAACTTCATATTTTCCAAGATAAAAATCTTTTGTCAGCTTTACCTCATGAGGAACTTCATTAAAGAATCTATCAGCTTCATTCAATGGACTCCCCATCATAAAAGTGCCTGCTTTTACTCGAATAAAATCCATACCAGTAATAGGATCTTTAAAATTGTTCTTATTATTTATCTTTTCCTGGATATTTTTTTCACATAATTTTTTTTGGGGTTTTGTCTGTTGTCCAGACATTTGTATGGCTATTCTTTCTTGTTCCAAAGTTTGTCTAATTTGACGTTGATGTTCCAGGTTCAAGCGTTTCTGTTTTTCTTGATATGCCAGAGCTTGCGCTCTTAAGGTTTTCATTAACTCAATTTGTTCTTGTTCTATTTTTTGGTAATTATTATCAAATTCTGTTTGATATATTGCTTGTTCCTGGCTGTTTCTAAAAAGTTTTTCTGTCAAATTCAATTCGTTTTTAAGTTCATCTGGAGTCATTAAGCCAGTTATACCTTCTGGGTAATTCAATTGAGCTATTTGTTCTTTAGCTTCATTTAGTAAGGCCTGAATATTTTGAATACGAGTCTGATAATTCTCTCGTGTTGATTGTTTAGGTAGGTCTTGTTTTATTTCGCTGGTTCGTTGTTCCAGTTCAATAGTAGATTCTGAGCGATTTGGAAATTCGATTTGATTTTGAAACTGATAAATTGCAAGAATAGTTCCAGCAATAAAAAGTATCATCAGTAATTTGAAGTTAAGCATGCCATCCATTTGTTTATTGAATCTTCTCTTTATATTAGCAAAAATTCATCAATCTGCAACTTATGAGACAGGCCACTTTATATACAAAAGAGAATAAAACTTATTGATTTCTATAATTAAATCATTCATTTTCAAGCTATTAGAACACGAAAATAAATTAGCTTTTCATTCAGAAACAAAGGCCTTGAAATACCCTACAAATTATAATATTGAATTATTATTTTTTTCCTCAATATCTAAATAATATGACCTAATTCCTGAAATTTACCCCTGATAAAAGGCCACTCTTAACAACTCAGTCCAATGAGGATACAGACTTGTTTAATTTTGATAACAGCTATATAAAACTACCAGCCGACTTCTATCAGGCGGTAAATCCTTCCAGTGCCCATGCACCTGAACTCATTGCATTCAATACCAACTTCGCAACTGAGTTAGGCATTGACTTTGATGGATTAACTGAAAAAGAACTGGTAGAGATATTTTCAGGACAAAAATTACTACCAGGCTCAACGCCAATTGCAATGGCTTATGCTGGACATCAATTTGGTAATTTTGTTCCCAGCCTTGGGGATGGTCGGGCTATTCTTTTAGGTGAAATAGTGGCTCCAGATGGACAGCGATATGATATACAACTTAAGGGTGCAGGCCAGACCTCATTCTCAAGAAGAGGTGATGGACGCTCAGCCCTTGGCCCTGTTATTAGAGAATACATTCTTAGTGAGGCAATGAACGCCCTAAATATACCAACAACCAGAGCTCTTGCTGCAGTAACCAGCGGAGAGAATGTACGACGCGAAGAAGTCGTTCCTGGTGGAATATTTACCAGAGTAGCTTCTAGCCATATCAGAATAGGAACCTTTGAATACTTTGCCTGTAGAGATGATTTTGATGCCGTAAAACAGTTAGCTGACTATGCAATTAATCGACATTATCCAGAACTAAAAGTTTCTGAAACTAAGTATTATGATTTTTTTATAGCCGTTTCAAAGAGAAAATTATCACTGGTTGCAAAATGGATGAGTGTAGGCTTTATCCATGGGGTCATGAATACAGATAATAGTAGTATCAGTGGAGAAACCATCGACTTTGGCCCTTGTGCTTTTATGGATCATTTTAGCTACGATAAAGTGTTTAGCTCAATTGATAGAGATGGTCGTTACGCCTATCAAAATCAGGGGAATATTGCTTTATGGAACTTATCCTCATTAGTACACTGCCTTACTCCCCTAATCAGCTCTGAATCTAAAAATGATTTCACAATAGATAATGTGAAAGAGGAGCTTGATACTTTATTAGAGTTTTTTATTGAGCAATGGCTTGAATTAATGGGTAAAAAATTGGGTATACTTTCAGCGACACAAAGTGATCAGCCGCTTATAAATCTTTGGCTTTCATATCTTGAAAAAGAAAATCTTGATTTTACCAACAGTTTTCAAGATTTAATTCACTTAGTGGGAAACAATAATACGCAGAATCAGTTTAAACAAACCACAGAATTTGAACAATTCTATTCATCATGGAAGCAACGTTTAGATGATCAAGGAAGTGATGTTCATGAGGTAAAAGAACTGATGTCACAAAATAACCCTGTATTTATACCAAGAAACCATCAAGTAGAAAAAGCCATTGAACAAGCATTGGAGGGGAATTATAATCATTTTCATAAACTCAACAAAGTACTCAGTAAACCTTTTACTTTCCAGGAACAATACAGAGATCTAATCAAAGCACCGTTAAAAGAAGAAATTGTTCATCAAACATTTTGTGGTACTTGAGTACTTAAACTAAGAAATAAATAAAATTTTAACTTCAGTTTTTCAAATTATTAATAGTATCTAAGGCTTTTTGAGGCAGCTTCATTGTTGTTTTTATTGTTCGATCTCTTAATGATATTTGGTTCAAATAATCATTAAGATTATCTTTTGTTGCCAAAAATTCGTAAACATTATTTGGCTCGTAGCGAACTAACCTGGGATGTTTTTTCTCATTGCTTCCCTTTTTCAATTCGTCTGGTTCTGACTTAATACGAGTAATAACAGAATAGTGTAAATCAAGGTTAGCTGTTTCAGGATAACCAAGTAAAGAGCGAGTACCATTTCTAAAACGTATACCGTCCATTATTTTATATTGTAGAGATTTTGATTCAGTTAATTTATCCTGAGGATATCTTTTGTAAAATTTTAAAAAAGTTTCATCAACCTCCAGGCCGCATTTTGAGGCTTGTGAAATTATCCATCGTAAAGGAATATTTGCTAGACCATCATAGGCATAACCACCACCAATATTAGAATGGACACCTGCAAACCAAAGTTGAATTAATGATTGTTCATCATTATCTGCACTCTTCCAAACTTCAGGTTGGAAGTCAGCGCGTTTTTCATCAATAGAAAGTGCTTGTCGAACATGTTTAATACAGCTAGCAGGAACATCAGAAACATGAAAACGTCGATGTGCAGTTGTAAATAATTTTGAGCCAAGAGCCATTACGGTATCCCAAACACCTAAAAACTCAATAGTAATCTTTTTAAAAGGAGCAAGTTTCTGCTTTTTCTTATCTCCATCATTATTGATCTCACTAATGACATCATCAACAGACAATTGACCTTTTGACTCAACATAGTGACGAAGAAGTAATGGAATATAGTAAGCATCACTTTTTCCAGGAATTCCTTCCATCCACTCTATAAACTGTGTTAATCCTCGTGCTGTAGCTGCACCACGACTAAAGCCAAAAATATAGACCTGATCACCTTCTTGATAATTATGTGCTAAAAACGTAACAGAATCTTCTATATTGGACTCGAAACCAGCTCCCCAACCACCTCCGAGAATTTTGTCGCAAAATTGCAGCATCCTATTCGATGGCCCAGGAAAAACTGACATTGCACCAACACCCGTATCATAATAAACAACTTGTGCTTTTTGATCACCCGATTCAGGCAATATTGCTCGTGCTAATTTCAAAACATTTGAAGGTTTAACCACCTTGCTACCATCATAACGTTCACCTTTGGCGTAAGTATTATTCCATGTCCCATCCAGACACAACACAATGCGCTTACCAGTCACAACACTCTCCTTTTAAATTCTAAAATAAAAAGTCATTAGTTTCATTACTATATACTACCATCATAGTAAAAGACTTGACACTATTTAAATTTATTGCAAACTTGTAAAATTTCACTAAGACAAATAAATCAATAAGATTGAAAATTAATAGCTCTGATAATGATTAATACACCAATCAGCTGCAGCACTGATATTACTCACAATAATCGCACCAGATCCATCTAGTCTGTTTTCATCTCCCATTTGATATTTACCTGTTTTTACCAAACCACCTTGTAAACCAGCTTCAATTGCACCTAAGGTATCAGAGGCATAATCATCACCAAACATAATAATCTGCTTTTTATCTGAAGAAAAATCATGACAAACCTGATGAAAAAAATTAGTCGAAGGCTTACCTATAATAGTTGCCTTAATCTGTGCAGCATATTCTAATGCAGTAACAAATGGACCAAGATCCAGACTCAGACCAGATGACTCCTTAAAGTATCGATTATTACCCATGGCAATAAGAGGAGCCCCCTTCATTAACAAACGAAACGCTTTGTTTAATTCAGTGTAATTAAAATATTCTGCAGCATCACCCAAAAGCACAACATTCGGTGATTGTTGTC
Organism: Gammaproteobacteria bacterium; assembly: GCA_026196615.1. Lineage (GTDB taxonomy): Bacteria > Pseudomonadota > Gammaproteobacteria > GRL18 > GRL18 > GRL18. The sequence continues at coordinate 28,752 of JAPHSW010000173.1, forward strand.
TCCATTCTTTGAATTCATCTTTTATATTGGGATGAACTAATAAATGCGGCACAAGATTGTTTATTTTCAGGTAGTTAATAACTGCTTGAACAGGTGTATAAAGAGTATCTAGATCAATATTAAAGCCAATATTTTTTAGATCGTTATAGACCATAATACGAGAACGACGAGTGGTGTTGGTAATAAAACGAAGAGGAATATGCACATCTTGTAAAGATTCAATGGCTTCAACAGCTCCTGAAATAAGTTTGCCATCAATATAAAGTACACCAGAAAGATCAAGTAATACTGCTCTAATCATATTAAACACCTTTCAATGCTATATTTGAGCTATGAGCTGTAAACTAAATATTATTCTTGCTTGATAAATAAATCAGCTAATTCACGATAAATTTCTTCAGGATCATTTGAATTGTACTCAAGTAAACGTCTGAGCTCTGTTATGCTATCTAAATCAATATCGATCCATTGAAGCCCTATATGATTATCTTCTGAATGGATAACTTTTGACTGCATCGTAATAGTTACTTCTTTGCTCAAGACAAGATAGAAAGTGTATAACCCCCCCAATTTCATCTCAATATCTTTGGGAGGTTCAATTAAAACACCCTTGAGTGAAATATCTAATAAATGGCATTCAAAATTCTGTCCGCCAAATGAGACATAGGCATTTCTAAAAAAATTTACTCGGAAATAATGACGTTTTTCGTTCTCTATCTCATTTTTAGAGTTCGAGTCTGATGCATTCTTAGTCATATTTAACCAATTTAATTATTCTAATCATATTTAAATTGTAGAAGTTCAACTCAAAATAAACAACTTAGCAAACAATAATGTCTCAGAAAAACATAGTAATTGTGTAAGGTAAACACATGAGATAGATTTTATTTTTTAAAAAAAACATAATAAAAAAAAGCAACATGACTGGATCAATTAAACTAATTTAAGTATAGTTACTACCGCCAATAACCTTACAATTAATATGGGTATAATATGTCAATTGAACTGTACAATGATGGTCAACATAAATGTGTCATTTTTCGTGATCTGGTCCGAGGTAGTGAAGCCGTTCAAGCCAACCAGATACTAGTTTATGATAATGATCATGCAGCACTTCTCGATCCAGGTGGAGAGCTGACCTATTCTGGCTTGTTTATGGGCATGAGTAAATACATGAATGTCAAAAATCTTGATTATGTGGTTGCCTCCCATCAAGATCCCGATATCGTAGCATCCCTGAACAAATGGTTGGTAGGAACCAATTGTAAAGTAGTGGTGCCTGAATTGTGGGCACGTTTTATACCACATTTTACACGCCCCGGAAAAATTGAAGAGCGTACTATTGGAATTCCAGATCAAGGCATGCAATTAGAACTTGGTAGTATAAAACTAATGGCTCTACCTGCACATTTTTTACATGCTGAAGGTAATTTTCATTTTTATGACCCCAAAAGCAAAATTTTATTTTCTGGTGATATGGGAGCAAATTTATGTCCAGCAAAAGATCTGGATAAACCGATAACAAGCCTACAGGAAATTTTACCCTATGCAGAAGGTTTTCATCGCCGCTACATGAATAGCAATAAGGTCTGTCGTTTTTGGGTTAATATGGTCAGGCAATTAGATATTGATATCATAGCCCCACAGCATGGCCGTTCATATACAGGTAAAGCCATCAATGAGTTTTTAGACTGGATCGAAGAACTTGAATGCGGGATTGATCTGTTTACCCAGATTAACTATCGTTTGCCATAAAATCTTTATTATGTAACATACTGATTTTTTATCTATAATAAAAGAAAATGTCACAATTCATGAGATATTTATATGCTCACGACAAATAAGCTGTATATCTTCATTAGACAAAGATTCTTGTGTTAGCTCACAAAAATAAGTGTTATCTTCTTTTTTGTGGTTATATCGACAGGTATGACAAATTCCAAAAGATTTCATGCTATTTGAATGTTGTATAGCTTGTAATAGTTCTTGTAATACCTTAACTGCCTGTGTTTGCGACTGTTCCGTCAACTGCTCACAGGCATTAACAAATAAAGGTGAAGGAATTGATGTTTTTAATAATTCCTTTCCTGCACTGGACACCTTCAAATGAGTCATTCTCTTGTCTCTACTATCAGGATGTTTATTCAGTAATCCTTTTTTCTCCAGCACATTCAACGTTTGGGAAACCGTCCCTTTTGTTTGCCCCAAATAGTCTGTAACTCCCATAGGCGTGTCTGAATATCGATTACAGAGGGATAAATAATGTAACACCTCTAAATGTATTGGTTGTAAGCCATATTCAGCCACATCACGCCGAGAGTCTGTTCTCAAGAGATTTCCCAAGCGTTCAATATAATCATAAATTTGATTTGTTTTCATTAATTAATAGTATCGGATCAAAACCTTCTTGACAAGTAGAATTTATTGTTTAATAATTTATGTATCGACTCGATACTATATTTTATTAACAAACTTTAAGGAAATTACTATGAATAAAGCAATTTTTTATCATGCAGGTTGCCCTGTTTGTATCAGTGCCGAACAGCAAGTATTAGAAGCTTTAGATAGACAGCGTTTTGAAATAGAAATTGTCCATCTTGGTGAAGAGCCTACACGCATTAGCGAGGCTGAAAACGCAGGAGTTAAATCAGTGCCCGCTTTAATACTTGACGATAATGTATTTCATATCAACTTTGGTGCATCCATCACAGACTTGAAATAACAGAAAAAAGTAAAAAAAAGAGCAGTTCTATCATGTAGAACATCATAAAATCTCATAGGAGAACAACTATGAAAAATACAATTTTAAAAATAATCATTACCTCTTCAATTCTTTTAGGGGCTAATAGCCATGCGGCTGATCAACCTGACTATCCTGAAAATTATCGTTCATGGACACATATTAAATCTATGACATTACACAAAGGCCATGCCTTAGAAAATCCTTTTTTAGGTATACATCATGTCTATGGAAATAAAGCAGCAGTTGCTGGAACAAAATCTGGACATTTCGAAGATGGTTCAGTACTTGTTTTTGATCTCCTTCAATCTGTTACAAAAGATAAGGCATCCGTAGAAGGTGAACGAGTACTTATAGGTGTTATGTCAAAAGACAGCTCCAAATATAAAACGACAAGCGGCTGGGGCTTTGAAGGATTTAAAGGGAATAGTAAAACAGAACGTTTGGTTACTGATGATGGGACATCTTGTTATTCATGTCATACATCACAAAAAGAAAATGATTATGTATTTACCCAATGGCGTAAATAAAATTTCTCAAATGTAATTAAAATATTATGATATTTCTTTTACCTGTAATAGTTTGACTCACACAGGTAAAAGAACTTATCTTATATTTCACTCTTTAACAGGTACTTAAAAATGGAATCATTAGAATTAAAAGTGCCCTATTGGATTGATGCCAATGGTCAACCAACAACGTTTAGCCTGGTTAAAAATCGAGGTAAGTGGATTATAATAAATTGTTTTCAACATTGGTGCGAAGGATGCCATATCGATGGTTTGCCTGATTTAAAAATAATTTCTACGGCTTTTGTTGATAACCCGAATATCAAAATCATTTGTATACAGACCGTCTTTGAAGGATTTGAGACTAATACAAAAGATAGATTACGAGAGAATCAATTACAATATGAATTACCTATTATAATGGGTCATGATGCAGGTGATTCTGATGGTAATGTATATCCTTCAACAATGACGATATTAAAGACAGGAGGTACACCATGGATGATTGTTATAAATCCTGAAGGAAAAATTATTTTTAGTGATTTTAGAATTAATGTTGACAGTCTCATTACTTTCTTAAAGCAAGAAACAGTATGAGCATAGCATTTAGATTAAATTTAAAAATCTAAATTTTTTAAATCTAACGCCTCTAATAGCTATTTTTTTCTACAGTAACTATTAAAGCCCATGATTTCTAACAGAGTGTTCAAAGTTATTCAGAGCCATAACAAGTTTTTTTTCACAAACATTAAAAACGTGAGAACAATCGGGACAGGGAAAATTGCAATTATCTTTAAACCAGGCAAGAGACTCTTTAACTTCCTTACCACAGCTACTACAAGCAATAGTGAAATGGATTTCATCTGGATTAAACATTGCGAGTTCCTCTTTTTTGATATTAATTTATATCAGTAATTAAATCGAACCAAATGCTTTTTTAATTTTTATTTTAATCTTTTAATATGTCTATACAGGATAACTCTATATCAGATAATAAATTGATTATTATCAATAAATAGCCCCTTGATCATAGAAATTATCCCAAATTCAAGCCTTCTTTGTTTTTCGAAGTCACCTTAGCATTCAAATCTGTAAAACCTCCATCAACCAAATGTAGATACTTTCCTTGATCCTGCATTAGCAAAAATTCCATACCAGTCACAGTTTCATTTAAGACGAGCTGGTCATCTATCTGTTGTTTTATAGAAGAACACTCATCAAATAGATTTGTATAGAGAGTATATGGGAGTATTTCTAAATTTTAAGCTTCATTAAATGCGCGTGCCAATATATCCTGAACAGGTTTAAGCATATAATCAAGTACCGTACGCTCACCAGTCTGTATCATGACTTCAACTGGCATACCAGAAACCAGAGTTTGTTTATAGTCCTCTAATAGCGAGAGACTATTGTCTGTCAGAACCAGTGTTGCCTTATAATATATTTCCTGCTTTTGCTGATTTTCATAAACATCATTTGATACATCACGCAATATTCCATAGATTGGTGGCATTTTACTGGATTCCCCGAGCACATATAAACGCATTTCAGCCTTTTGACCGATCTTTAGTTCATCAATATCCATTGGTGAAACCTGTGCCTGGATAGTAAAATTACGTTCTACCGGGACAATCTGCATAATTTCTTCACCTGACTTTAAAATCTGACCTATAGTAACAACATCAAGCCCTTTGATTTTACCACTGACCGGAGCACCAATATCAGTGTTGGCCAATTTATCCTTAATGGTCAGATATTCAGAGTATAAGCGAGTTTGTTGAGTATTATAATCACTGAGTTGAGAAGTCACTTCCTGCTTGTATTCACTGTCTTTGAGCAGTATTTGATGTTCTGTTTCAGTATAGGTTTCTGTCAGACGTGATATTTCACTTTCAGCTGAAAACATTTCACCCTTCAGTCTGCTTTGATTTCGTTTTAACTCACGTAGTTTTGTTTTGGCGACAAAGTTTTTTCCTACCAGAGTTTTAAAACTACTGATGTCCTGTTTTAATAGTGCCAGTCGAGAATGGATAGTTTTTAACTGAAGTTCCAGGGAACTGATCTGTTTAGAATAAAGAATGAGACGTTGTTGCAATACTTTTTTTTCTGAATGAAGTGTTGAGCGCCGTGAAATGAATACATCTTTCTGTGTCAGTAGCGTTTCCTTTGCATATACTGTTTTGGCATTAAGCCTGAGCTTATCTGAAAACTCTAAAGTCTCTTTATTATCACGTTCCGTTATGAGACGTTCAACATTAGAAGAAACTTCAAAAAGTTGTTTCTCAATATTATCTTTGCGAATTCCTAATAAAGTGCTATCCAATTGTAAGAGTAATTGCCCCTCCTTGACCAGATCACCCTCCTTTACTGCAATATGTTTCACCTCACCACCATCGAGATGTTGAACAACCTTATTTTTTGAAGCAACACCAACCTGACCATTTGCGACGACAGCACTTTTTAATGGTGCAAATCCTGACCACAGAACAATAACACCAAAGGTAATTAATAAAATCAGGAATCCTGCCCGAGCAAAGGGTTTATAATCAAAATGTAAATTATCTGATATCTGTTCCATCGTATTAGCTTGCTTCACTGATAGTTTTCTCCATGGCTCTGCTTATACTATTTTTGTTTATTGATGCAACCTTCTCTGACGTTGCTTGTGTCTGTTTGATAGGCTTCACATCTGCATCATCAGTGCCTGATGTAGTTTCACCCTTACGAGCATTCGCCAGCACCGCCGCAATACGCTTATTTGCTTCATTGAGCGCCTTACTTGCTACTCCTGCCGGAATATAACGTTTACTGCCATTGGCTTCCATAGCAACAGATTTTTGTTGATTATCAGAGTTTTCAGTAGTTACAACAGCAGGCTTTTTCTCAGTGTTAGAATTCATTGTTACCTGAGATGTAGAGCTTTTCCTACGATTTGAATTCACTGCTGTCATTTGTGTCACTTTTTGATTACCTGGCAGGACATTTGTTTTACGCCCCATAAGATGAGCGATGACCTTCCAGGCTGGTCCATAGAGATTCAGGCTGCCATTTTTTAAAAGCAGTATTTTATCAACATTTTGAAGAATTTTTTTACGATGGCTGACCAGAATCAGAGTTGTATTGAGTGCTTTAAGTTTTTGACAGGCTCGATTTAATGCTTTTTCACCTTGTCTGTCCAAATTAGCATTTGGTTCATCCAGAATCACCAATTTAGGTTGACCATAAAGAGCTCTGGCCAGACCGATAAGCTGTCTTTGACCACCAGATAATATGGAACCACCTGGTCCAATAGGAGTATCATAACCTTCTGGTAAATGTCGAATCATGGCATCGATACCTGCTAGTTGAGCTGCCATAATAATCTTTTTGTGATTGTTTTTACCAAAACGTACAATATTTTCAGCCACCGTTCCTTCGAATAGTTCAATATCCTGTGGTAAATAACCAATATGTGGCCCCAACTCATTGATATTCCAATGTTGAATTTCTGTATTATCCAACCGGATCTCTCCCTGTGTTAGTGGCCATAAGCCCAGTATTGCCCTCACCAATGAAGATTTACCTGCTGCACTGGGGCCGATAATGGCTAATGACTGTCCTGCGGGCAAGTCAAAACTCAAACCTTTTAAAGAGTAGTTCTTACTGCCTGGTGGTTTTAGGACAACATTGTTTACCATAATATGACCTTTTGGATCAGGCAAACTCATATGATCAGCTTCTTCATGTTGTTGCTCCAGAAACTCATGTAACCTTTGTACACCTGCACGAGCGGAAACAAATTGTTTCCAGGCACCAATAATCTGATCAATAGGGGCCAGAGCTCGCCCCATGATAATAGAGCCTGCAATCATCATACCTGCCGTGATGTGATTGTTGATTGCCAGATAAGCACCTAAACCAAGAATCAAGGATTGAAACAGCATACGTAAAGTTTTACTGAGACTAATAAAAAGACCCGAGCGTTGTGAAACCTGAGAATGTCCATGTAATGCATTCTGGTACTGAATTTTCCAGCGCTTTTTGAACTGTTCTTCCATGCCCATTGCATGTATCACTTCACTATTACGTAATGTTGCATTAACCATATTACTTGCAATATATTGCGATTCAGCGGATTTTTTTTGTAAATTAACGGTCGATAATTCATTAAACAATGCCAGTATTATGAGCACAATAGCAGCACCAACAGCAAACCAGCCAAACAGTGGATCAAATAAAAATAACAGACCTAAATAGATCGGTGTCCAGGGTATATCAAAAAAAGCAAAGGGTGCATGACCAGATAAAAATTGTCTTACTGTAGCCAAATCATTTAATGCCTGATTATTAGCATGCTCTGGATTCTTTAAAGCATTTTTGTGTATAGCAGAAAAAATATCAGGAGCCAGGTATTGATCTATTGAAAAAGCAGTGTGAGCAAGTATTCGTGAACGGACGTATTCCAGTATACCCAAAGTCAAAAACATCCAGATCAAAATTAATGAGATAAAGAGTAGTGTCTCCTGACTGCGACTACTCATCACTCGGTCATATACCTGTAACATATAGAGTGGAGGAGCAAGCATCAACAGGTTAATAAACAGGCTAAACAGACTGATATATATTAAACTTTTCCAGAAAGCACGTTCCTGATCTTTATTATTCGAAAAGGTTGAAAATTGATGCACAAAATCTTTAAGTATTTTCATGGTCGCTAATCTGTGAATGGGTATGCATAAAAAAGTAAATGATAATATCTAGTCATTACCTACCTGAAAAATCACTGCATACAAGAGAATTACAAACTTTAAGATAAGGTATATAACCCATGTATACAGTGATATTACAAGCTGAATATTTAGGCAATATCCATTAGATTAGCTTCAGTAATGCCGTCAAAAGCATTTTCATCCAGATGAATATCGGCGGCAGTTAGATTACCATAGACATTAATACTACCCATGGATTCACTACCTGAGGTCAGTTCAATATGAGTCATATTGCCTCGAACTTGAGTTAAGGTATACTCAACATTCTGACCACCAATAATCAACTTGTCCCCATCATTGCTATTAAAGCCACAAATAGTGTCGTTTCCGATACCTTCACCTGAAGCATTGAACAGGTACTCATCAGCTCCACCATCACCACGAAGATAGTCATTGGCATTATCATTGACAGAATATAGCTTGTCATTTCCAGAACCACCATATATTTTATCAGTACCAGAACCATCCATTATGATGTCATTACCATTATCACCTCGAAGATAATCATTACCAGCACCGCCACTTAGAATGTCATTACCGTCGCCGGCATAAACTTTGTCATTCTCTGCACCAGCATCAAGCTTATCATTGCCATTACCACCAATGAGTATGTCCCTACCCTCATCACCAGTGATCACATCATTACCATTGTCACCTCGAAGATAATCATTACCAGTACCACCGATTAGAGTGTCATTACCATCACCAGCATAAAGTTTGTCGTCACCAACACCACCA
>JAPHSW010000006.1 GCA_026196615.1 Gammaproteobacteria bacterium
GACTTCGGTTACCGTCATACCATGAATTCCAATATCAGATAATGCTTCACGAACATCATCCAATTTAAAAGGTTTAACAATTGCTGTAACGAGCTTCATTAGTTCTACTCCAAAATTAGGTAATAATTGATTTAACTAGCTTGGCTACTAATAAGCAGAAAATGTGCCATTGATAAATATTTGTTTTTTATCAAATGCTTATGTTGATTAAATGGTAAGATTAATATGAAAAATGCACCACAATGGTAATATAAAATGTGATGCACAAAAATGGTGCACTGAACTGGTGCGCAATGATATTTTTAACTTTAATAATTTCTACATGAGTCTGTAAGATGGCTATTTTTCAAGGTAATTGATTGGGTAAAAAATGAAAAAATGATAGACTATGTTACAAATATTAATATTAAATTCAGAATATTAGATTATGTCTATTAAATTTTAGAGAGTCATTTTAATGAACACACAATTTTTTGATGATTTAGCCAATAAAATCAGTAACACACTGCCTCCTGTACCATCTGGAATGAAAGCTGAGCTGGAACAATCTATTCGAAATATATTACACAATGCTTTTGATAAGCTTGATCTGGTGACAAGAGAAGACTTTGAAGTTCAGTCAGCAGTACTGCAAAAGACAAGAATTAAGTTGGAACTATTAGAAAAAAAAATGAGTGAGCTTGAAAGCAAGTTGGACTTAAACTAAATTTAACTTAACAATTTTATTGGTTGTCGTTATCCATAATATGAAATTAGCTGATGCCGTACTGGGAACAGTTAATGCTCATAACAATACAATGGACACCACTTGTTTTTTGAAAGGTTGATCTTAAAAAAACAAAAAATCTTTTTACTCCTATGGGTGTTATATATGCGTTCGAAAAGTCCGCTGAATCTATGCGGCTTGCTTTTATTGTCTATTCCTTTCGTCTCTTATGCTTCAACTGAACAAGCAGATGACTACACAGAAATGAGTCTCCAGAAACTAATGTCTCTGGAAATCTTTACTGCTGCATCATTATTACCTACTGAGTTGAAAAAAGCACCAGGTACTGTTTATAGCTTTAATCGAAAGGATTTTGAGCGTCTAGGAGTTAGAAGACTTGATGAATTATTAGGTTATGTCCCTGGATTTCAATTGAATCAGTACCGTAAGCGTCATAACTCTGTTTGGTCACGAGGGATGATTGATCGCTATAACAATAAGATGAAATTGTTGATTGATGGCGTACCTATTCAACATGTTTATTATGGGCATTTTTCAGCAGGGGAAAATCTAGCACTGGAAAAAATTGGTAAGGTAGAAGTAATTATTGGTCCGGCCTCGTCTTTATATGGTGCTAATGCTTTTGCCGGAGTGATATCTGTATCAACACGAGACTTTACAAAAAAAGCGAAAGGTGAAGAGGCTTACGTTGAGACTGGACTTGAATTAGGTAATCACAGTCGCACTAAAGGGAACATTTTTTATAATAGTGAAAAACTACAGGGATTTCTCAGTTATCTTGATCAAGATGCTCCTTTTGAAGATGAGCGTACCAGTTTTGTTGGTTCAGGTGTTTCACAACCTCTTGATGAACAATATAAAAATTTATACTTAAAGGCTGCACCAGTCAAGGGACTTCAGATTGCATTTGATTACCAATACTCTGATACTCCTTTTGTATATTTCCCTGATAACTCTCCAGCAAATACAAAAGATAATACAGAAGAAAATTTTTATAACCTCTCGGCAAGATACGAAGTAGGCGATCTAGACAGCGGAAAATTAGAAACAACGGCTTATTATGTCGATGATCAAGCAACAGAAAAGGTTTATTTACAAAGTACTGGTGAATTGGCTGATAAAGAAAATAGAGATTCACTCTATTATGGAATTAAAACCACCTGGCTTAAAAAATTATTTGTTGACCATACTATTGCTGTTGGTGCTGAATGGCAACATGATGAAGCCAAAGATATGGATAAATTGACCCTATGGGATTATAAAAATTTATATTTAAATTCTGAAAAAACAGGCTCATTATTATCAAATGATCATGAAGAAAATGATGACTATGCATTATTTATTCAAGATGTTTGGGAAATGAATCAGGAACTTACGGCAACGATTAGTGCACGATATGATGCATTTGATAAATTTGATAATGATAGCAATTATAGATTTGCAATGGTATACACTCCAACGGGAGAGCAGACTGTTAAAATGCTTTGGGGTACAGCGGTTAGAAAACCAACATATCGAGAATATTTAAAGGTTCTGGAAAATACATCTTTTGTCCCTGATATGCCAGAAACAGAAAAAATGGAAACATTTGAATTAAGTTACAGCCATCAATGGCAAAATGTAAATATAAGTGCCACGTCTTTCTATAATGAATTTGATGATTATTTGCATGATATTTCTACCCCAGACGATAATGATGAATACTATGTTAATAGCGATAATACATGGCGAATGTATGGTGTTGAAGTTCTCTCAGTTTATCAAGTTAATAATAAACTTAATTTGCGTGCAACACTGGGGTGGTTAAAAGGTAAGGAATCAGGTGAAGGAGATTTACCATATTTAGCTGAATGGACTGCAAGCTTTTTAAGTGACTATCAGTGGTATCGTTCGCATCATCTAGTTTTTTCACTATTTTACAATAGCGATCGAGAAGATACTAATGATCAAAAATATACTAATGATGACTCGGATAATTTTACAACATTGAATATACATGCCTACGGTCATTTAATTGATAATATTTCCTATCAGTTTGGAATAAAAAATATTACTGATGAAACAATTTATGATCCTGCAGGTGATTTTGATGATCGTTATAACTCCCAGAGAACAGAAAGAGAAATTTGGGGCAAACTAACTTATACTCACCGGTTTTGAGGATAGTGTCATTGTCTATTCTTAATAACTCTTCTCAATTTAAGTTGTTGCTTAAAAAGAAAAAAAGTAAATTACTGAATTTTGTGAGTGTGTGTTATAAAATCAGGGATATACTTCTTAATAAAATATATCAGTTTCCTGGAAAAGTTGTTTCTATAAAATCAAAAATTACTATTTATTCTTTACTCTTCTCTTCTCTATTGATGTTTGATACATATGCTTCTCAAAATCATTTCAATACTGATGAGCAGTTGAAAGTGAAAGCTGCATTTATTTTAAATCTGGCTCGCTTTGTTGAATGGCCTGAGTCCGTTAATTATAATGGCCATAAAGATGTTGTTGTTTGCTTTTATCAATATGACTTTCTCAAAAGAGCAACTAATACTCTTCTTGATAAAAAAATTAATAAAAAACCAATTAAAATTAAAATCGTTAATGAATTCAGAGTTACTGAGGACTGTAAAGTAATTTTAATTCCGGTATCTGCACTGTCATTATTTGTAAAACATAATGACTTTAAAGTTTTGCAAAACAAAATTACTATTACTGATTTAAGTAGTGATGATATAAATAATCGTGTGGATGATAAGAGTGGATTCTCACTGGAAAACAAAGTTATTTTTAGATTGAAACGTGAAAAGTTAAGACTACGTTTTGAAGTAAATAAAATAGCATCTGAACGACTTGGAATTAAGATCGGCTCAGAATTACTTAAGCTAGGTATTCTGGTTCAAGACCAAGAACTTGAACAGGATAGTCATGAGCAAAGAGACTAATGTGAAAAGAGAAAGGCTATGAATTTTTTTCATCAACATTCTATAAAAAAGAAGTTGTCATTAATGACCTTGCTGACATCCTCGATTGCAGTTGCTCTTGGTTGTTTAATTTTTATTGTTTTTGAAGTTTATTTTAATTGGCAGGAGATGGGGCGTCATCATTCCGTTCTAGCTGAAAGTATTGGTTTAAATGTTCGAAGTGCGATTACTTTTGAAGATAAAAACTATATTTCAAAAGCATTAAATGCATTTGTTATTAATCCAGATGTTGAAGCTGTTTTTGTTTATAATGAAGACAATGTTCTACTTGCTGATTATTACATTGGAAAAAATAGAAATGAGTCCATTTCTATTTTGAATAAAAATAAAATAATTGATTCTAATAAAAATATTTCTGATAAGCCTGTAATTCAATATGAGTATGACTACATTAGTATTACTCGATCAATTCATGTAGAAAATGAATATGTTGGTAGTCTTGTTCTTATTATTTCACTTAATCGATTTTATTTACACACTATCTGGGTTGTATTTTTTGCCGTTATTGTTTTTATTGTGATCAATGCCTTGAGCTTATTAATCTGGCAAAAACTTCAGGTTATGATTACCGAACCCATTGAGAAAATGATTAATATCAGTACTAAAGTTTCAAAGGATGAAGATTATTCATTAAGAGTGGAAGTGAGTGGAGAAGATGAATTAGCAAAGTTGGGACTCTGTTTTAATGAAATGTTGGCTCAGATACAACTTAGAGATATTGAACTGAATGAACACCAGGAACATCTTGAAGCATTAGTCAAAAAAAGAACTGATCAAGCGGAACAAGCCAGCAAAGCAAAAAGCGAATTTTTGGCAACCATGAGCCATGAAATTCGAACTCCAATGAATGCAGTTATAGGGATGACTGAATTATTACTCACAAGTAAATTGGAGTCAAAACAAAAACGTTATGCTGATATGATTTTAAATTCCAGTACTCTGTTGTTAAAGATTATAAATGATATTTTGGATTTCTCAAAAATTGAAGCAAATAAGCTTAAATTAGAAGAAATATTTTTTCATCCCGAACAAATTATGGCGGATGTTAAGGAAACGTTCTTTAATGAAGCAAAAAATAAAAACTTAGAACTTGAGCTCATTATTCACTCTAATAAATCAGAGTACGTGATTGGCGATCCTTTTCGCTTAAAACAAATACTAAATAATTTGTTATCAAATGCAATTAAGTTCACTGAAACAGGGGTAGTAACCCTTAACTTAGAAAAGTTAAAAGAAACAGATAATGTGATTAGTTATTGTTTTTCTGTGATGGACACAGGAATAGGTATTAAAGAGAAAGCAGTTATTGAATTATTTTCTGTATTTCATCAGGCTGATAGCTCTATAACGCGTGAATTTGGTGGAACAGGACTTGGCTTAGCAATTTCTCAAAATATTTGCCATTTGATGGGAGGAGAAATTCAAGTCCAAAGTATTGAAGGCTCTGGAAGTCGTTTCTTTTTTACTCTCGACTTGAAGAAAGTGACTCCTGATGAACTTACAGGCAACAAACAGATACATGAATTATCTCGTGAAGTACAACTTTTTGATGAAAGAGATAATAGTCAGTATACATTGTTAGTGACAGATGATGATCCCGTTAACCTGGATGTTATCAGTGGTCTATTAGAAAATTTAGGTTTTAATGTTGAAATGTCACATAGTGGTATTGATACATTAGAGCTGGTGAAAAATAATGGTGCGAGCTATTATGATTTGATTTTGATGGATATACAGATGCCAGTGATGGATGGATATACTGCATGCAAAAAACTCAGAGAAAATGAAGTATCTGTTCCTATTCTTGCTTTAAGTGCTCATGTAGAACAAGATGCACGTAAAGCTGCATTTGATGCTGGTATGGATGATTATTTAACTAAACCGATTCAAATGGAAGAGCTTAATAACGTATTGAATCAATGGCTAGGTTTACAAGAAATTTTAAGGCTTCGTGATGATTCTAAGTCTTCTTTAACTTCTTCATCAAATAAAGACAAATTAGCGAAGACTTCGATAGAAACTGATGAAATTTTTTCTTCATCATTGAGTCAGGATAAAAAAGCAAACTCATTTGAATCACCTAAACTTCATGTTTCTTCAAAAAATGTTACCAGCAGTGCAATAAAATTTAGTGATAATCGTTTTAAACAGTTATCAATTGTTTCGTTGGATGAAGTCATGGAAAGACTTAATAACAATGAAAAACTTTTAAAAAAATTATTAGAAAAATACTATGATACTTATTTTGAATATTTTCAGTTGATACAAACAGCCTATGATGACCAAGAATATCTTCAGGTCTCTGAATTATCACATAAAATAAAGGGAGCTTCACGTTCATTGAGTATTGAGTCTGTTGCTATTGCGGCAGAAAAACTTGAATTAGGTTTAAAAAATGGACAGTGTTCTGACGATATTAATTATGATGAACTCATGGTGAAACTCGAAATAATGCTTTCCAAAACAATGGATGAATTATCAAATTTTTTAAATCTGGAACCAGAGCAAGATAAGTAAAAATATTCATAATGACAGTTTATCCTGACAACGTTGAGTGAATACATAGGATATAATTTGTTATTAGGAATCTCTTAAAGTTATGCTTTATCTCAATACCTGACTGACTTTAGAGAAATAAAAAGGAATTTTATATGTCATTGTCTGTTGTATATAGTCGTGCCGGTGGTTTGGAAGCACCATTGGTTACGGTTGAAGTTTTACTAACGAACGGCTTACCCAGTCTCGGGATTGTTGGTCTTCCTGAAACGGCCGTAAAAGAAAGTAAAGATCGTGTCAGGGGTGCTATTATAAATAGCCACTTTGAGTTTCCTGTACGACGAATCACAATTAACCTCGCACCAGCAGATTTACCTAAAGAAGGAGGGCGCTTTGATCTGGCCATTGCATTGGGTATTCTCCTTTCATCTAAGCAATTAGAACTTTCCTATGATACAAAACCTATAGTTAAAACAAGTGAACAAGAAAATAGACATCATAATCCAGTTGAGCAATATGAGTTTGTTGGTGAACTGGCACTGAGTGGTGAGTTAAGGGCTGTTGATGGTATTTTACCTATCGCTATTCAGGCAAATAAAAATAATCGAATTTTAATTGTGCCTGAAGATAATGGTATAGAAGCATCATTAATTAAGGGATTGACTGTTTATACGGCAAAGCATTTATTAGATGTCTGTGCTTTTTTAAAAGGAGAAATAGAGCTTAATCAGCCTGAAAAGAAGAAAATAACTGGGCAGGAATTATATTCAATTTGCATGTCAGATATCTATGGACAACAAAATGCTAAAAGAGCTCTGGAAATTGCTGCAGCTGGTCAACATAGCTTATTAATGAAAGGGCCACCAGGAACAGGGAAGACGATGTTGGCCAGTCGACTGGTCACCATTTTACCTAATATGTCTGATGATGAAGCAGAAGAAGTTGCTGCAATTCGTTCTATTTGTGGTGAAAGAGTGAACTCTGATAACTGGTCTATTCGTAGTTTTCGTGTTCCTCATCATACTGCATCTGGTGTTGCTTTGGTGGGCGGCGGTAGTTATCCCAAACCGGGTGAAATAAGTTTGGCTCATCATGGTGTACTTTTTATGGATGAGTTACCTGAATTTTCACAAAAAGTTTTGGAAGTTTTACGAGAGCCGTTAGAGTCTGGGCGAATAGCAATTTCACGTGCAGCAAAAAAAGCAGAGTTTCCAGCATCCTTTCAGCTGATTGCTGCTATGAATCCTTGTCCATGCGGATATTGGGGAGATAGCCATAATACCTGCCGTTGTACAAGTGAACAAGTTCAACGATATCAGAATAAGCTGTCAGGTCCATTTTTAGATCGAATTGATATGCATATCGAAGTACCTGCAGTATCACATCATGATTTGCAGCAAAATAGTAATTTGATTGAAAGTAGTAATGCTGTAAAAAAACGAGTGATTAATGCTCAAGAGAGACAAAAATCCAGGCGTAACCACTGTAATGCCCATTTAAGTAATAAAGAGATTGAAGAAGACTGTCACTTATCTGAATCTAACCAGAAAGTACTGGAAAAAACGATGAAAAAAATGAAATTGTCAGCCAGAGCTTATCATCGAATATTAAAACTAGCTCGAACCATAGCTGACTTAGATAATTGTAAAGAAATTCAACTACATCATCTAACTGAATCAATTGGATATCGAAAAATAGATCACTTTCAATAAATTTTTTCTTCACCTTCAGGACGCTTTTTAAAACGCTTATAACTCCATTGATACTGTGACGGGACTTCTCTTATATAGTCTTCTACAGTTTGATTTAAGGCGGTAGCTGAAACTAGTGGGTCAGAATCAGCTATTTTGGGATCAGCTTGTCTTATGTGTAGATGATAACCTTTGCCTTTAGGTAAACGTTCAGCATAACCAATAACAATTAATGCACCAGTTTTACTAGCTAGTTTAGAAATAAAAGTCATGGTTAAGGTTTGGATGCCAAAAAAAGGAGCAAATATGCCACTATTAAGATCATCAGGGTTTTGATCTGGTAAAATTCCAGTGCCATTGCCTTTTTTTAGTGTTTTAAAAATTGTTTTAACACCTGAAGCATCAGCAGCTACTAACGTAGCTCCTGAACGTATACGGGATTGGCGCACAATATCATCTAAAGCTTTAATCTTAGGGCGGGAGTAGAGAATGGTGACTGGTATATTGGCTCCAAGGTAAAGCCCTGCAATTTCCCAGCATCCCAGGTGAGGTGTGATTAAAAAAACCCCCTTATCAGATTGCATCGCTGCATCCATATACTCTTTACCTGAAACTTTTGTCAGTAGTGAAAGTGTTTTTTCAGATGACCAAAGCCACATGGGGCCCATTTCAGTGAATTGTTTACCTAATTCAATCAAACTCTCTTTCAAAATCATTTCTTGCTCTTGAACCGTTTTTTCAGGGAAGCAGTGCTGGATATTGATTTTTGAAATACGCCAGGTTTTACCTTTTAAATAATAAAGGACCAAACCTATCCATGATCCTAAAAGATGATTTAACCTTAGAGGCATGATGGCAAAAAAATGTAAGGTTATTGATATTAAAAATTTATGCATTATAAGAATGACTAGTTATTTTCGGAGGCACTATCTATTGCCATTAAAGGTTTTAGTGTTGTGAGTAAATTATTAAACAATGAGGCGTTGAGTGCTTCTTCCTGAGCCAATAATTGTTTCATATGATCTCTTTGTGTTGGCATGCTGAAACAGGCCGGACAGCTATCAGGAATGACTGGAAGTTGGGCGGCTTTTGCATAGGCTGTCGTTAATGCTTCGCGAGCATAGACTAAAGGTCTGATGACTCGAATATCACCGGATTGTATTAAGTAATTAGCTTTCATCGTTTGCAGTTTACCATTGTGAAAAGCTGACATTAAAAAGCTTTCGGCCAAATCATCAAGATGTTGCGCTAAAGCCAGAACATTATAGCCTTCCTTTCTGGCCGTGGTGTAAAGAATACCTCGTTTCATCCGTGAACAAAAAGAACAGAAAGAGTCACCATCCATTGCATCTTCAGCCTGTTCCAAAATAGCCTGTTCCTGATAAAAATATGGAATTCCAAGCTTGGCTAGATATTCTTTAAGTGGTGAGGGATCAAAACCTTCAATTTGAGGATCAACGGTTACTGCTCCTAATTGAAATTTTATTGGTGCATACTGTCTCAAATGGTGCAATATGAGTAATAGGGATAATGAATCTTTACCACCGGATACACCTAGAAGGATACGATCACCTTCATTAATCATTTGAAAATCAGCAATTGCTCGACCCACTGGACGCATCAGTTGTTTGGGTGGTTTAAGGTAATTTCTTTTTATGACGGCTTCTCTGCTTAACTGTTGGATTTTAATTTGAAAAGCATATCATAACAGATAGCCCCGTTCTTTTAAAAAGAGTTGAAAAACTGTCTTTACTTCTTGAATACAATACCTCTGTCCATTATTCTGCTATAACTTAAGAGAAACTTAGATAAAAATGGAATAGGAAAATACTATGGCTGGTTTTGACGCTTTTGTGATTGGTTTTATAATTTTTGTGTTTATTTTAATTGTATTAGGCATGAAAAAGGTGGATCAGGGAATGGAATATACCGTTGAACGCTTTGGTCGTTATACCCGTTCATTACGTCCTGGATTAAATCTTATTATTCCCGTATTTGATGCAGTAGGTCATCGAGTCAATATGATGGAACGAGTGATGGATGTACCATCACAGGAAGTCATTACTAAAGACAATGCCATGGTTAAAGTTGATGGTGTGGTTTTCTTCCAGGCGATAGACAGTGCAAAAGCATCTTATGAAGTGAACAATTTAGAGCATGCAATCCTTAATTTGACCATGACCAATATTAGAACTGTGATGGGCTCAATGGATTTAGATGAATTATTGTCCAAGCGTGATGAAATTAATACCCAACTACTTAATGTGGTTGATGAAGCAACGACTCCCTGGGGAGTAAAAGTCACTCGAATTGAAATTAAAGATATTGCGCCTCCAATGGACTTAGTGGATGCCATGGCAAGACAGATGAAAGCGGAACGTGAAAAACGAGCGAGTATTCTTGAAGCCGAAGGTGAAAGACAATCAGAAATCTTACGTGCTGAAGGGGATAAACAAGCGGCAATTTTACAGGCAGAGGGTGAGAAAGAAGCAGCTTTTCGCGATGCTGAAGCTCGTGAACGGTTGGCTGAAGCTGAAGCTAAAGCAACGATGATGGTTTCTCAGGCAATCGAAAAAGGTGATGTGAATGCAATTAACTATTTTGTGGCCACGAAATATGTGGAGGCATTAAAAGAAATCGGTAGTGCAGAAAACCAAAAGCTGGTCTTTATGCCATTAGAAGCTTCAAGTGTTATTGGCGCAATCGGTGGTATTGGTGAAATGATTAAAGAAGTGAATAAAAAGAATAGTTCAGATTAAAGAAGTTTATTTTCTGTAAGGGGGGAGTTTAAATGGAATCATTGTTTATGCACTTGGAGTTTTGGCATTGGCTGACATTTGCTATGGTGCTTATTGTTTTAGAGATGTTCAGCCCAGGGGCTTTTTTTCTCTGGTTGGGCATTGCTGCAGGCTGTGTAGGGGTTGTACTATACATGCGCCCAGAATTGAGCTGGCAGTTCCAGTTAATTGTTTTTGCCGTTTTGTCTGTAGCAAGTATCGTATCCTGGCGTTGGACTCGAGCATTTTTCCCTCCGGAAGAACCC
This sequence comes from Gammaproteobacteria bacterium, assembly GCA_026196615.1. GTDB lineage: Bacteria > Pseudomonadota > Gammaproteobacteria > GRL18 > GRL18 > GRL18. The sequence goes on from JAPHSW010000006.1 coordinate 10,933, forward strand.
GAAGTGTCCAATTTAAATCAAAGGGCAAATCAATACATAGGACGCACTTTTACTCTTATTGAACCTATTGTGAATGGTGTTGGTAAAATCAGAGTTGATGATTCTACATGGCGTGTCAGAGGTGAAGATATGCCAATTAACTCACTGGTTAAAGTCACAGGCATTGATGGAATTGTGTTTGACGTTGAGGCTTTGAAAAAATAAATCTAGTTGCGAAGAAATGTCTAATTCTGAGCAATGGAAACTAAATTAGTAGCCTCAACCAATAAACAGTCGGCTTGTTCGGCTTGCTTTAAATAAGCAACAACCAATTCAGATGCTTCACCTGTAAGGATATTGTTTATACGATTCATTTCTTTAAATTGTTCAGGTTTAAAATCAATAACATCGTTAATGTCATCAATTCGCAGTGCAACAGTTGGTGTTGTGCCGTCTTCAGTGACATATAACAGAACTTGACGAGTCGATTCTTTCAGGTGAATTCGTGCTTGTTCAAAGCGTTTTAATAAACGTTTTAATGTGATGTCTCTTTCATTTTGTAGTAGTTTTAATGCCTGGTCCAGCTGGTTATCTTTTTTCATATCGAGAAGCTTATCAGCCAGTGCATGGATTTGCTTGTGTGGCTTATCAAACTCAGAAAGTACTTCCATTAATGTTTCATCTCGGTGCTTAAAATGGTTATACCATTGTCCAAAGGTACAGGCATTAGGGTCTTTGGCTTTTACAAATGGAGTATCGTTAACCAGGCTGTCTTCTAGAGCCTCAATCCATTCAATATGATCTTTTTCTTTTTCACTAAGAAGTTGAATTAGTGCATTACTATTTTCAACACCTGAGTCAAATCCCAACATATTAGCAAAATCAAGCACAGGCACGGCATTACCCTGAAATTCCACCATACCGACGAGCCCTTTTGCCTCTGCTGGAAGTGATTGAATATTACCCATTTCCTGGCTGATGGTTAAAACTCTTGAAATATCAATAGCATAAAGAGTATCTGATATCCAGAATGTAAATGCTCTGAGACCATTTGAATATTGCTCCATTACTTGGTTGCTAGAGGTTAGCAAATCAGTTGCTTGCATTGCTGACATATTCATTATTGGTCCTATCCTGATTCTGGGGTTTTATGTTTGGCTAAAGTTGAATACTAATTAGTGCTGCCTGCTTAAGAATAACGGATATTTGAAAAAAATCTTTAATAAATTGAGCAATTATTGTTGAAATCAAATAAATTCTGATTTATAGGAAACATTCCGCTATAATAGCGCCTTTTCTTTGAGTCTTTTAGCGATAACTCCATTCTTCGTCAAATATGAATGATGGTTTATTTAGACTGACGCATTTTTATTAACTATAGCTTATTTTTGGACTTTCACAGTGAAAGATATTAGTAAAATCAGAAACATCGCCATCATCGCGCACGTTGACCATGGCAAAACCACGCTCGTAGATGAGCTTCTTAAACAATCAGGTACATTTGATGAGCGTGATGAGTTATCCGAACGGATGATGGATTCCAACGATCTGGAAAAAGAGCGTGGCATCACGATTTTATCCAAAAATACTGCCATTGAATGGAATGACTATCATATTAATATTGTAGACACACCGGGACACGCCGATTTTGGTGGTGAAGTCGAGCGTGTTCTGTCTATGGTTGATTGTGTTTGCCTACTAGTTGATGCTGTTGAAGGCCCAATGCCACAAACACGTTTTGTGACTCAAAAAGCCTTTGAGCTGGGTTTGAATCCAATTGTTGTTGTTAATAAAATTGATCGTGATGGCAGTCGTCCTGATTGGGTTATTGACCAGACATTTGAGTTGTTTGATCGCTTAGGCGGTAATGATGATCAACTCGACTTTCCTATTGTGTATGCCTCTGCCATTAATGGTTATGCTTCATTGGAAGATGATGTTCGTGAAGGTACAATGCTGCCTTTATTTGAAACCATCGTTGAAAAGGTATCACCACCAGATGTGAATATTGATGCACCCTTCCAGATGCAGGTGATTAGTCTGGATTATAATAGCTATTTGGGAGTTATTGGTATTGGCCGTATCAAACAAGGTACGATTAAAGCAAATACACCCGTTGTTATTATTGACAGTGAAGGAAAAGAACGCAAAGGCCGGATGTTGAAAATCTTTGGTTTCAAAGGTCTGGAACGAATTGAAGTACCAGAAGCTCAAGCGGGTGATATTGTTGCTTTTTGTGGTATTGAAGGGTTGAATATCTCTGACACTTTATGTGATCCTAATTCTGCTATTGCTCTACCAGCATTAAAAGTTGATGAGCCTACTGTTACAATGACTTTTCAGGTGAATAATTCACCTTTTGCTGGTCGTGAAGGTAAATTTGTTACATCTCGTCAGATTAAAGATCGTTTAGATAAAGAATTATTGCACAATGTTGCTTTGAGAGTTGAGCAGACAGATGATCCTGATAAGTTTAAAGTTTCAGGACGTGGTGAATTGCACCTGGGTATTTTGATAGAAAATATGCGTCGAGAAGGTTTTGAACTCGGTGTTTCCAGACCGGAAGTGATCACCAAAGAAGTTGATGGCGTCATGAGTGAACCATTTGAAGATGTAATGCTTGATGTTGAAGATCAACATCAAGGCAGCATCATGGAAAAAATGGGAGAAGTTAAAGGGGAACTGGTTAATATGGTTCCTGATGGCAAGGGTCGAGTCAGATTGGAATATGTTGTTCCATCACGAGGCTTGATTGGCTTCCAGACTGAGTTTATGACACAAACATCAGGCAGTGGCTTGTTTTATCATAACTTCTCTCACTATGGTCCTATGGTTCCAGGTGATTTTGCTGGGCGTGATAAAGGTGTCTTAATCAGTAATGGTCAAGGTGCTTCGGTTGCTTTTGGCTTATTCAATCTTCAGGAGCGTGGCCGTTTGTTTATAGGCAGTGGTGTGGATATCTACGAAGGTATGATTATTGGTATTCATTCACGTAATAATGACTTAGTGGTTAATGCTCTTAAAGCTAAACAGTTGACTAACGTTCGTGCCTCCGGCACTGATGAAGCCGTTACTTTGACAACACCCATTAAAATGTCTCTTGAACAAGCTCTTGAGTTTATTGATGAAGATGAGTTGGTTGAAGTCACACCAGAGAGTGTTCGTATTCGTAAGCGTATGCTGACTGAAAATGAACGTAAACGTGCTGCTCGTCCTAAAAAAGCATAACTGAATCTTTCCAATTGCTTGTGAAATAATTCAGGATTTAATCCATTCGGATTAGATCCTGAATATTCATCTTTCTAAACCATTCCTTTCCAAAATAACACCATTAATATTGATGGAGCTTTTCATAACGAACGTCTATTGAAAATAATTTAAGGTTGTTAAAAAGATGCGAAAAGCACTTAATATATAGGAAGGGTATTTTCTTATCGCTGTTTAAGGAATAAACAACGATAAGAAATATTGAGGAAATGGGTTACAGACTACTTAAATTAAGTTGAACACTATTTGATAGCTCAGAAGTATTATTGTTACTATCAATACCCTTCACTGCAATATAGATGGAATTGTTTTCAGCAATTTTAACCACTTCTTCCCAGGCATTTTGTAAAGAACTTGCATCACTCACATTCATTTTAAGTGTGCCTCCCGATGGGAAATAAGCATGATTAGATGCATATAAGGTATAACTGCTTACTTTGTCATTGGAA
>JAPHSW010000007.1 GCA_026196615.1 Gammaproteobacteria bacterium
CATATAAGAATTGAGAATTGGCCCGAGGGTATATCCCATAAATCCTGTTAGAGCAAAAACAAAAGCCAGTCCCAGAGATCTATCACGAAACTTTGCCGTCAAAAATAATAAACCGAAATATCCAATAAGTGTGAGAATCAATCCAGGATGAGGCAAGTTAAGCATCATTGATACACCAGCTGATAGAGCGCTGAACAAAAGAGTCATGGATAGAAGTGTATAAGTATTACGAATCATCTTATTAGTGGCAAGCGTGGCTGCTTGTGATTGGCTCGTAGTAATTGCGACTGAATTGTTCATTTTTTTACCTTTAACTGATTGTAATTTATGTCAGATTGTTTTATTCAGCATCCTGTACTTGAGTTTTTGATTCAAGTGGCGGTGCTTGCTTTAATAGAGTTTGCTGGCGATCAAGTTTTCGTACTACCGTTCGTCCAGCACGATCAGTTGCACGATCAATGGCCACATACATGTCCGCTTCAATATCCTCGATTATCACATTTGGTAGACCAGATAAGACTACTTGAAGATGACAGCATTTATCTTTACCTCCACGTGGACCATTTATGTCAGATAGTCGCATGATTACCCGTTGAATATTTTCACCACAACAGGTCAGAGTGGAGCGCAATCGACGTTCAGCATGACTTCGTAAAGCGTCAGTCAGGGAAAAATGTTTTGCCTGAATGTTAATTTGCATAGTGCTTTCCTTTAAAATTTCTTTTTTTATCGATCTATCGATAGTGTATGTGGGTTTAATGATTTTAAAAAGTCGATTATACTTGTCATTCTATTCGTATATTCCGAAGTAAAGGTGGGTTTATGATCAACTATAAGCATCTGCACTATTTTTGGACAGTGGCAAAAGAGGGTGGGGTTGCACGAGCCAGTGAACGACTCAACCTGACACCACAGACCATTAGTGGGCAGTTAACCGTATTGGAGAATTATCTTAATGTTGTATTGTTTAATCGAGTGGGTCGTAATCTGGAGCTCACTGAAACAGGACGCCTGATATTGAGTTATGCTGATGAGATTTTTTCTTTGGGTGGTGAGCTTGAAGAAGTAATACATCAAATGCCAGAAGAACGACCTCAATTATTTCGTGTTGGTGTCGTTGATGTTGTACCCAAGTCCATTACCCATCGTATTCTCAAGCCAGTTTTGGACATGCCAGAGTCGGTTCGTATGATCTGCCGTGAGTCCAGTCTCGATACGCTATTGGCAGATCTGGCCATTCATCGACTTGATTTAGTGTTGGCTGATCGTCCTATTCCACCCACAATAAGTACTCGGGGTTTTAGTCATAAACTTGGGGAGTGTTCAATCAGCTTTTTTGCCACAGAAGCTTTACAACAGACATTAATAGGTGATTTCCCTGCTTGTCTTAATGGTGCTCCTCTTTTATTACCCAGTAAAGGAAATCAATTACGTTCTGGTATTGACCAGTGGCTGAATAAGCATCATATACACCCTCGAATAGTTGCTGAGTTTGATGACAGTGCACTAATGAAGGCATTTGGACAAGAAGGTGCAGGGATATTTATTGCCCCCTCAGTTATTGAAGCTGAAGTAGAATGGCAATATCAGGTGATGGCAATTGGCCAGGTCGATGAAGTGCAAGAACAATTTTATGCCATTACTGTTGAACGACGAATTACACATCCTGTCATTTCTGTCGTTATGAGCTCAGCGCGTGAATCCCTTTTTGTTGACGACGAATAATTATTGATACTGAAATATGGAATGAAAATGATATGAAAAAAGAACTTAATACTGATACTAATTCTACAGAAGGTGTCTACCATGCACCCTGGGAAAAAAGCTTTGATCTGATCCTTACACCTTTTGAAGAATTTATTCATCGACAGACCACAAGTGGTTTGTTGTTGATGGGTATGGCGATACTTGCTCTAGTGTTAGCCAATGGGCCATTTGCCTCTGATTATCAACATATTATTCATACTTATATCACTATTGGAGTAGGTGATTGGGCTTTAAAAATGAGCTTGCATCACTGGATCAATGATGGATTAATGGCATTGTTTTTCTTTGTTGTTGGCCTTGAACTTAAACGTGAATTACTTGTGGGTGAGCTGGCAAATCTGCGTAATGCGACCTTACCAATTGCAGCAGCAATTGGTGGTATGTTAGTGCCGGCATTAATTTATTTTGCCATTAATCCAGAGGGCGATGCTGCACTGGGTTGGGGTATTCCAATGGCAACAGACATTGCTTTTGCTATTGGTGCTTTGGCCTTGTTGGCTAGTCGTGTGCCTAAGGCATTGATTACATTTTTGGTAGCACTTGCCATTGTTGATGATCTAGGTGCTGTATTAGTCATTGCTGTGTTTTACACGGATACCATTTCATTAACTCCTCTTGCAATAGCTGGTGGTTTATTTGCTTTATTAATGGTATTAAATGTAAGTGGGATACGTAAAACAACACCTTATTTTATTATCGCAGTCTTATTATGGTATGCATTATTGCAGTCTGGTGTGCATGCCACTCTGGCTGGTATTCTTGGTGCCTTAGCTGTACCTGCAACACCTAAATATAATCCAGAAACTTTTAGTGAGCATGTTAAGGAACTCATGCAACGATTTGATGCCAGCCATGAACCAGGTCAAAGCATTATGACCAATGATGCTTTACGTGCAGTAGTGCAAACCCTTGAAAATGGTGTTCATAGTGTAGAAGCACCTTTACAAAGACTAGAACATGTTTGGCATATGCCAGTGGCTTATCTTGTGATCCCAATTTTTGCTCTGGCTAATGCTGGTATCACATTAGATTTCAGCACATTGGGTGAAACACTAACTCATCCAGTAATGATTGGAGTATCATTGGGACTGGTACTTGGTAAGTTTATTGGAATCACTGGTTTTAGTTGGCTTGTATTGAAACTGGGTGTGGCTGAGTTGCCTAAGGATACTAAGTTTGTCCAGATTGCTGGAGTCTCTCTACTCGCTGGAATTGGTTTCACAATGTCCATTTTTGTTGCTCAACTGGGTTTCTCTGGACGTGAAGATCTACTATTGATGGCTAAGACTGGAATTCTTGCAGCTTCATTACTGGCTGGAATTGTAGGTTTTATATGGCTCTATCTTGTTAGTGAACCACAATCTAATAATACTTAGAAAGCGTCAATTCTTGCAAATATAATCCTTCTCTATGAACAATGGAGAAGGAAACAGAAAAATAGTAACTACAGAAGATTGTATATTGCTATTATAAATTTACCTAATGAGCTAATAGTTTGATAAAAAATTATGTACTAAATTTTATTGTTCGAAAATATCGAACCATCTTCTTATAAGATTCGACTTTTTACGATCTAATGTTGGTGATAGAGTAAAGGTATAAAATTAAATATCTTTATGGAGTTACTTAATGTTAACCACTTTGTACCAAAAAATATCTGAAACAATCAAGCAGTTGATAACATTCACTCGATTTCCTATCGAACCTGTACTTATTCCAGTTAAAGTACAACAGAATGCAACCAGACGATATCCTCCTACTAAACGTAAATTTTGATTAAAACTAAATTCGTGAGGTGGTGAATGATGATTACACAAATAAAAATGAGTGTTATGTCTGTACCGTTTCTTATTATGACTTTTCTTCCTGTATGGGCACAGACCCTACCTAGTGATGAACAAATACAGGCTAGAATTATTTCACTGGTTTCAGAATCTTCATTACTACAAGGCAACCAGATTGAGATTCATGTTAAACAAAGACTGGTAGTACTTACCGGAAAGGTCCGATTCTATGAACAGAAACTGAATATAGAGCGTATTGCCTGGACATCACCAGGAGTATTTGAAGTAGATAATAAACTACGTATCAACCCCTTAATGCCTCTTTCTGATAAGGATATCAAAGACCAGGTGATGGCAATAATGAAAACGGATGATAAATTTCATATTTCTCTGGTCAGTGTCATCGTCGATAATGGCAATGTTATTATTCAAGGAAGTTTTCTGGACTTCCGTGATCCTTCGAGGTTAAAACATCAGGTAGCTACAATAGAAGGTGTACGTTCGATCAAGATAGATGCCACCTTTCTTGTTACTCCAGTGAAAATAAATGAAGTCGCTCATAAGAGCCATCATACAAAACAAATCCAGGTTATAAATTCAACTATTAAATTATGAACCCCATATTCAGTGATGTCTTTACAGAAATGGCTGTATTACTGATGCTAGCTGCTGTAATTGGCGTCATAGGCATCCGATTGCGACAACCGCTGATTGTTGCTTTTATTGTTGTGGGTATTTTAGTTGGGCCATCTGTACTTGGTTGGGTGTCAGCAAATGATCAGGTTGATCTCCTTGCTAAGCTTGGGATTGCGCTGTTATTGTTTGTCGTTGGTCTTAAACTGGATATGAAAATCATCCGCTCCATGGGACCTGTGGCTTTGGCTACAGGTATGGGGCAGGTGATGTTTACTTCAATAATAGGCTATTTGTTTGCAATCATGCTTGGGATGAATGCTGTCACTGCACTATATGTGGCAGTGGCATTGACCTTTTCAAGCACCATTATTATTGTCAAATTATTGTCTGATAAACGTGAAGTGGACTCACTGCATGGACGGATTGCTATAGGCTTTTTAATTGTTCAGGATATTGTGGTCGTTCTGGTCATGATTGGTTTGACAGCATTAGGTGAAGCTGGTGATGCACTCAGTCTAGGCCAGGAGGCATTGGAAGTTATATTTAAAGGTGGTGTTTTTATTGGTGCCATTGCTTTACTTATGCGCTATGTATTAACACCACTACTACACCAGTTAGCTCGTTCACCGGAGCTACTGGTATTGTTTGCAATTGCCTGGGCAGTAGCTTTAGGTGCATTAGGCACACATCTTGGGTTCAGTAAAGAAGTTGGTGCATTTCTTGCCGGAGTTTCCCTGGCTTCGACACCTTATCGTGAAGCTATCGGTGCTCGGTTGGTAAGTTTAAGAGATTTTCTGTTACTATTTTTCTTTATTGATCTAGGGGCTGGACTTGAGATGGCAACACTAGGCTCACAGGTAGTACCCGCAATTATTCTTTCATTATTTGTTCTCATCGGTAATCCATTAATTGTGATGACTATATTAGGGGTCATGGGCTATCGAAAGCGTACAGGATTTCTGGCAGGTCTGACAGTCGCTCAAATCAGTGAATTTTCCCTAATTCTGGGTGCATTGGGTTTGAGTTTGGGACATATCAACGCTGATACGATGGGACTCATCACTTTGGTGGGATTAATCACAATCAGTGCTTCGACTTATATGATCCTCTATTCTCATCCTCTTTATGAGTGGCTATCACCTCGGCTTGGATTATTTGAACGTAAACGACCCTATCGAGAAGAGTCTAGAGAACTGAGTATTGCTGACGATGAAATCGATGTGATTTTATTCGGGCTTGGAAGATTTGGTTCTGGGATTGCATCTGAATTGCAACAACGTGGTCTTCGTGTGATCGGCGTTGATTTTGATCCTATCCTTACACGCCAACAGGAAGGAAATGGTTATATTGTACGTTTTGGTGATGCAGAAGATCCAGAATTTGTTAACAGTCTTCCACTTGAACAAGTCAGTTGGATAATCAGCAGTGTTAGAGAAATTCCAGTCAATCTGGCACTATTGCATTGTCTCCATGAATATGGATATAAAGGGAAGGTTGCTGCAACAGCTCATTCTATTCCTAATGCTGAAAGATTGAAACAAGCTGGAGCTGAACAGGTTCTGATACCTTATGCTGATGCTGCTACAGAGGCAGTTGATATTTTGTTTGGTAAAAACAGTGATATTCAATCAAAACAATGATTACAAATGCATTCAAATTTCATGTATTAAGTAATTTAATCAAAAAAATAATTCCTTCTTTATAAGCAACTAAGTACTGTAATTATTAATATATTAATTGTTAGATAACTATAATTGCTCGAAAAAACTATTGTTTTAACTCTAAATATACGAATTTATTAAAGAATTTATTCACTGTAAAATAAGTTAATAATTTATTTCAATTCAACAGGAGATGATAATTATGGTTGATGTGAATAAACTCTTAGGACAGTTTATGGGGAGTGGTTTTGCAGGAGGAATGGCAGGTGGACTTGCCAGTAGCTTGCTGACGACTAAGTCGGGACGAAAAATGGGTAAAAGTGCACTTAAAATGGGTGGCGTAGCCGCAGTGGGAGCACTTGCTTATACAGCATATCAGCGTTTTAGTAATGCACAAAATACGACGACTACTAAGCAAACTGTTCAAGGCGAAGATAGCATTATGTCTAAAGTTTCATTAGCACCTCCAGGCTCTGTTTTTCTTCCCAATGAAAATGATCAAAAAGCTTATGACTCACTGGGTTTAACACTGGTTCGTGCTATGATTGCTGTGGCACGTTCAGATGGACGACTAGATGCTCAGGAAAGTCAGCTTATTTTTCAAAAAATCAATTCACTCGGACTCGACAGTGAAAGCCAGAATCTTTTAATAAAAGAAATGGGGCATCCCGTTGATGTTGATGCCATTGTTAATAGTGCAACAAGTCCTGAGATAGCTGCTGAAATATATATAGCTTCTTTGCTGGCTATTGACGTTGATAATACCTCTGAAAAGGCATATCTGGCTATGTTGGCAGCACGTCTTCAATTGCCACCAGAATTGGTTACTGAACTTGAAGCTCAGGTGAACGCTCAAAAAACATTTGCATAAAAGATACATGAGCACATTTTTAAGACCACATATTTAATGGTGGATCATTGGTCACTGCTCGCAGAATATCACTGCGTGATACAATGCCTATTAATCTGTCCTGCTCATTGACAATGGGCACGCCAGATAGATGATATTCCTGCATAACCTGTGCAATTCTACGTATATCAGATACAGGATCTGCTGTGATGACTTGTTGAGACATTGCATCTGATACTTTCTTTCCGCGGGTATAGCGTACCTGTTCACCATCAATGATAATGAACTGTAATAGATCTTCAATTGACAACATGCCGATAATTTTTTCCTGGGCATTTATAACAGGCATTTGCTGAAATTTTTGTTGCTGAAAAAAACGTCGAGCAGATAGAATATCCAACTCCATTGACACTGTTGTTACAGGGTGACTCATAAGCTGATGAGCATGATAAATAGGTTCTCTCTGGTTCAATTGTAGTATATCACGATAGGATTGAAGTGCTTTGTTAGATATTTCAGCTTTATCTCTATCATTAGGAGTTGGAATAGGGGGTGTCTCATCTTCAGTGACATTATTTCGTAACTGAATATTTTCTGAGGCATTTTGGGCCTGTACTTTTCTCAAATTCTCAAGCGTGTCACGGAAACGACGACCTCTGGTATCATAAATTGCAAACATGTCACTTTCCTTTTGTTAATGTGAGTGCTTAATATGACTAACTACTAACATTTGTTAAGAATTATTTGATACAACTTTAATTATTCGAAGCAAGCAACCCACTCCTCCTACTGACATCAGAGCATCAGAATGTTCTACAACCTCAACTGGACGTTCACGTTGACCCGCTAAACGCAATAGTTCTTCTTTAACATCTAGAGGACGTACAGTTGATAAGCCACACTCAGTACACACAGGTGTTTCAGGTGCTTCTGTACCAGAGGCATTACAATCTGTACATATCCATCCAGGCTCAGGATGGTAATTACTAGCCATCACCAGTATATCTACGTCACCTTCTTTGAGTGCATTCAGGCATTCTCTTGAACCAGCCACTGCAAGATTTTGACTACGTAATCCATCGATTAGTTTTTCGGCAATCGTTTGAGATTCCTGCTCCTCATATTTAATAAAATTTGATAGTGTTGCCATAACAACATCTTTTTGTTGATCATATTTATTGGTTGGAATCATATCCACCAACTTTTCTGACAACGTATTGGGCAGAGCATGACAGATGCGTTCTGTAATATCAGGATCGCCCGCCAGTATCAAATGACTATGGCCGCCTGAATTCATCAGTTGCTCTAGAACCAAAATTTTTTCATGTAAGAAATGCTCTCCACGATCCATCTGATGGATTTGATAGTGGCTCCGAGACCATTCTGATCCCACTCTCAATTGAAGCTCTGAATGATTAAGCCAAAATTGTGTGGTGACTGCTCCAAGATTAACTTCTAAAATGCGGGCTCGATCTTCATGCACAAGCAAAATGATGTAGCGGTGATAGTTATCCTTGAGTTCCATAAGATGGTAGATGTTCGGTGTAGGATTAACAACAATCCAGTTAGGTAGTGGTGCTGCAAATTGCATTGGCAGAAAAAAAGAACCACCTGAGAGACCTCTTGAAAAAATAGCAACACCTTTGGATTCTGGAAGTAATTCAGACATTAGGTAGGTCTCTATTTTACCCAAAGCCTCTTCAAAATCTGTTCGATCACATCCTTTTAGAATTCGCCTAAGAATATGTATTCGGTTATTAAAGGTTTCCTGCCAACTTGTTAGCCCATTTTCAAGATTAAGATAGCAGCTTATAAAAGGGGCATCTGACTCTTCCACACTGGCCAATAAAGCGATGTTTTGTCTAAGTTCATCAAGTGTGGTCTTTTTTATTTCCATTCTAAATTCCTGGTACGCCCTAAATTAGAGAGTTTCACCTTTATATAAATATATTACATGATGTATGGTCTTTAGAAAAGTCGAATATAACTGATCAATAATTCGTAAAATACGATATTTAAATTAGAATTTATTGCTGAACCAATAAATATTTATAGAAAAATTAATATTCGTATTAATCGAATATTATCTATATAAGATTCGACTTTTTATCATAAATACTCTTTGTTATATTGGAAGTGAATTAAAAGACTCCATTCATCAGGGAGAGTGATATGCAACGCTTCAAAAATATTCTTCTGCTATTGAGTCCAGAAGTTGAAAGCAGCGCCACTTTGAAGAAGGCCATGACGCTCGCCAAAACCAATAATGCACATTTAACACTCATTTCTGTTGTTGAAAGGCATCCAAAGCTACGTAATTATATAGAAAAGCCCTCATTATCTGTAATAAATGAAATTACTTTAGAGCGTCGTATGTGGTTGGAGCATCAATTAAATTTAATACGGGAAAATGGTCTAGATGCTTTAATTGTAGTGACATTAGGAATTCCTTTCATTGAGGTTATTAAGGAAGTATTACAAAAAAAACATGATTTAGTGATTCTAACAGCAGAAAAGGAAAAAAGTATTAGTTCACGTGTATTTGGATCAACATCTATGCATTTAATGCGTAAGTGTCCCTGTCCAGTATGGGTGATCAAGCGTGCACAAAATTGGTCTTATACACGAATTTTAGCAGCAGTTGATCCATTGAACCCAATGCAACAAGAGGATTCACTTAATCTTTTTATTCTTCAATTAGCTGCTAATATGGCTCAAAAAGAAAAAGGGGAACTACATATAATACATGTATGGAATAGTTTTGATGGTAATTATGGAATTAACCTACATTTAACTGAAAATGCAATTGAGCGAGATAAGATACAGCATAAAAATAATTTTGATGCTCTTTTAGGTGAAGTAGATATAAGCAAGTTAAAACCATATGTACACTTTGTCGAGGGTGATCCACAAGCGAGCATATCGAAACTGGTCGTTGAAAAGAGTATTGATTTGTTGGTTATGGGTACAGTCTGCCGTACGGGAATTGCAGGTTTTCTAATTGGTAACACAGCAGAAGAGGTTCTAAATCAGGTAGATTGTTCTGTATTGACTGTCAAACCTGAAGGATTTGTGACACCTGTAGAGAGCGAATAATGGATGTAATAGTTTTGTATGCTGAAAGTGATAGTGGAATGACTTTGACTTTGTCAATGACAAAACTAAGTGGATGAAACTTATGAAACGCTTTAAAAAAATACTTTTTGTTGCTAATTCTAAATTGAGGAATGATGATGCCTTTGAACGTGCGGTGACTTTAGCTGAGCACAATCAGTCTGAGTTAACCGTAGTATCAGTTATGGAAGAACTTCCAGAAAACTCTATTGATAAAATTCAGAGTATATCCATGACAAAATTGAGAGATAGTCTTTTGGAACAAAAGTACTGTCAACTCGAAGCAATGGTGTCTTCCATTGGAGATAGAGAAGTCCCAATCAAAATTAAAGTATTAACAGGTGTTGCTTTCCTAACTCTCATTCAGGAAGTTCTTAGTAATAATATTGATTTACTTATCAAAACAGTAGATGAGGAAGGTGTATTTGAAAGATTATTTGGTAGTTCTGATATGCACTTGCTAAGAAAATGTCCTTGTCCTGTCTGGCTCATTAAGTCATCAAAATATAGGAATTACCAAAAAATTATGGTGGCTATTGATTTTGATCCCATTGATCCCACTACTCATAATACAAGAGATTATTTACTTAATCAGCAGCTTCTGGAAATGTCTATTGCTCTTGCGCTGTCTGATTTTAGTGAATTACATATTGTTCATGCATGGCAGGCTTATGGTGAAGACAGGTTAAGGTCAGGTCTTGCTTATCAGCCAAAGGCATATGTTGATTCCTATGTTGAAAGGATACATAAAAAACAAGAGGTTTTTCTAAATAAAATAGTGGCTGATGTTATTGATAAAACAGGCAAGGAAATAGCACATAAAATTGAACCCAAAATACATTTACTTAAAGGCCTTGCCAAAGACAGAATTCCGGAAATAGTGAAAGATCAAAAAATCGACCTCATTATTATGGGCACTGTTGGACGCACAGGAATTCCTGGTTTTATTATTGGTAATACCGCTGAAACTGTGCTTAGCCGGATCAATTGCTCAGTCCTTGCTATTAAACCTGAAGGCTTTGTCACGCCAGTTAGCTTATAAGGTTATTCTTTATGGATTGATTGAGAACAACATTTTTTAAAACTTCATATTGAATATGGTTATAAATTGTAATTATTTATGTAAATGAGAGATATCATGAAACGTTTTAAAAATATACTTTTTGTAGCTGATACTGACTTACAGTGTCGTGATACATTTTCAAGAGCGGTTATGTTAGCTGAGAATAACCAGTCTAGTTTAACTTTGGTAGCAATAATAGATGAATTTCCAGGTGAACCTCATCAGAAAATTCATGGTATTTCCATTGCTGAACTGAACGCTCCTTTAAGGAGTATTAAGCTAGAACAACTTGAGAATCTGGTGATATCTACTCAAAAAACTCTTCAGGTAAAGACTCAAATAAGCATCAAGCTCCTGTCTGGACGAGACTTTCTAACAATAATTCAGGAAGTGCTTAATAATAAAATTGATTTAGTTATCAAAACAGTAGATGAAAGAAAATTCATGGATCGTTTCTTAGGTAGCTCAGATATGCATCTGTTGAGAAAATGTCCTTGTCCTGTATGGCTTATGAAATCAACTGTACAGGGGAATTTCAAAAAAATACTAGCTGCAGTGGATTTTGATCCATTTACTCCTAAACCTGAAGATGATTCACTAAACGCTCAAATTATACAGATGTCACTTTCTTTGGCGTTATCAGAATTTAGTGAATGGCATATTGTCCATGTCTGGCACGCATATGGTGAGAGCAGCTTACGTTTTGGCCTTGTACAGCAGTCGGAAGCTGATGTTGATTCTTATGTGGAAGAAATACGCTTGCATCATCATGACTTCCTGGATGAACTAGTTTCAAAATTCATTAATGAAGGAGGAGAAGAAGTTGTTAATTACATCAAACCAAAAGTCCATTTAATAAAGGGGTTTGCTGAGAACAAGATCCCTGAACTAATTGAAGAGAAGCAAATCGATCTCATTATGATGGGGACTGTTGGCCGAACTGGTCTACCTGGTTTTTTAATGGGTAATACTTCAGAAACTATTCTAAACCGAATAGATTGTTCTGTACTTGCAGTTAAACCAAAGGGATTTATTTCACCTGTCATAGCATAGGGGATAGTCATTATGTATTGAGTAGTAGAAATATTCGGAGGTATCATGAAACGATTTAAAAACATTCTACTTGTATGTGATTTTGATATAAATCAGAATGCTGCTGTAGAACGTGCTGTTTCACTAGCCAAACAAAATGAAGCACATTTGATGTTTTTATCCGTAGTCAAAGAACTTCCGGAAAAAATGAGCATGGCCATTAAGATCATACCATCACAGAAACTTTTGGAGCTGGTAATTGATGATCGGCGGGAACGAATTGATGCAATGGTTGAAGACATAAATCAGCAGGGAGTTAGTGCCACTGGACAAGTGGCAATTGGCACTCCTTTCCTTGAAGTTATTTATCAAGTATTACGTGACAAACATGATTTGGTAATTCTAGCAGCTGAAGGCAAGGGCGGTCTCAAAGAACGTTTATTTGGCAGCACATCTATGCATTTGATGCGTAAATGTCCTTGTCCAGTCTGGGTAATTAAACCTAAAACTCATGAAAAATATAATCGAATTCTTGCTTCTGTTGATACAACAATAGATTTTCCTGACCCAGAACATGAATCACTGAACCCATTGATTCTACAGTTGGGTAATTCTCTGGCACAGATGGACAATAGTCAATTTCATATTATCCAGGTTTGGTCGGTATTTGGAGAAGGGTATATGCAAATACGTGGTGGCGTTGACAATGATGGAATTGACAGGGTTCGAAAGCAAGTAAAATATCAATATGAGATTTGGCTTGATCACTTGCTGGCAAGTACTGGTCTGACAAATAGAGATGCCCAGATACATCTGCTTAGAAATGATGATGCATCCGAAGCTATTGTTAAACTGGTTAAAAATGAAAAAATCGATCTACTCGTGATAGGAACAGTTTGCCGTACTGGTCTGACAGGTTTTTTTATTGGTAATACAGCAGAAAAAGTATTGAATGAAGTCGATTGCTCAGTACTGACAGTAAAACCAGCAGGCTTTGTTACACCTGTAACACTTAAAGAATGATAATGACATTCAGGTTGCTTTCGATTAACTCTATACGAATAAATATAAAAACTCCATTACATAGGTATATAAAAAAGAATGAAACCTCTGTTGGATTCCTTACTTAAAAAGCATTGGCATCATCTTTCTCATAAGGAAGTTCTTGAGCTGCTGGATACTGATATAGAAAAAGGACTGGATCGTTTTGATGTAGAAGAGCGTCAGAACAACTTTGGTTTCAATGAGTTAACTCAACATCAAGGACAGGGTCCGCTGTTACGGTTCCTACTTCAATTCAATCAGGCTTTAGTTTATATTCTTCTCGTTGCAGTGATCATTAAACTATTTCTAGGCGCATGGGTTGATGCTGGAGTGATATTTGGAGTAGTACTACTCAATTCAATTATTGGTTTTATACAAGAGGGTAAGGCTTTGAGTGCGTTGGAAGCTCTTTCACGTGCCATGACTACTGCAACCACTGTATTACGAGCCGGAGAGAAACAAAGAATTGATGCCAGGGAACTGGTGCCAGGAGATATCGTGCTACTTGCCTCAGGTGATAAGGTACCAGCAGATTTACGTTTGATAAACAGTCGAAATCTCCAGATTGATGAATCGGCTCTAACTGGTGAATCACTGCCAGTTGAAAAATGCTCTGATGTTCTTGAACACAATACTGTTTTGGCTGATAGGAATAATATGTGTTATTCATCCTCTCTAGTCACTTACGGTACAGCTAAGGGAGTAGTAACAGAAATAGGTGATGATACTGAAATTGGTCGAATATCTACACTAATCTCCAGCACTGAAGTTCTAGACACACCATTAACACGAAAAATAGCTCATTTCAGTCATATATTGCTTTACGCAATTTTAGGGCTGGCAAGCATCACTTTCATGGTAGGTGTGTGGCATGGTGACAGCTGGATTAATGTATTTATGGCAGCAATTGCCTTGTCTGTAGCAATGATTCCTGAAGGGCTTCCTGCTGTATTGACCATAACGCTAGCTATCGGAGTTGCACGTATGGCAAAACGTCATGCCATTATTCGTCGTTTGCCTGCAGTTGAAACTCTCGGAAGCACCACTGTCATCTGCTCTGATAAAACAGGTACTTTAACTCGTAATGAGATGGCTGTACAACAGGTATGGGCAGGGGATAAAATTATACATTGAACGGTGTCGGCTACGCACCAGATGGTGAGATTCGTCATCTGGATAAAAGGGTCGATAAGAATAGTAATTTAGCACTGACCGAATTATTTCATGCCGGTCTGTTATGTAACGATACAATCTTAAAGCATGGAGATAAAGGCTGGGGTATTGAAGGTGATCCCACGGAAGGAGCACTTCTAGTTGCAGCATGCAAAGCCGATATGGATATAAAAACAGTGCAAGCGTGTTATCCACGACTGGACACTATTCCTTTTGAATCACAACATCAATACATGGCAACACTGCATGTCGGTAAAAGTTATTTGATTTATCTGAAGGGATCAGTTGAAAGCTTGTTGGAACGTTGTCAAAGTATCATGACAGCAGATGGTCAATACAAACCTCTGGATAGTGTGAAGGTACATAAGCAGGTAGAAGTAATGGCCCAAAAAGGGCAGAGAGTGCTGGCATTTGCGTATCAACCAGTCCCACAGGATACCTGCAGTATCGATCATAGTGATGTTGCCAGGGGAATGATATTTCTTGGTTTGCAAGGTATGATCGATCCACCCAGAGAAGAAGCCATACGGGCTGTACAGGCCTGTCATATAGCAGGAATCCAGGTAAAAATGATCACTGGTGATCATGCCATCACAGCGGCAGCTATTGCCGGACAGATTGGTCTTGATGAGACTTTGAAAAAAAACGAAATTCCCAAAGTATTAACAGGTCGTGAACTGGAAACAATGACTGATGCAGAACTTATTCAGGCTGCCACATCTATTTCTGTATTTGCAAGAGTAACACCCGAGCAAAAACTACGTCTGGTTGAAGCCTTACAAGCTCATGGAGAAGTAACTGCCATGACGGGTGATGGGGTCAATGATGCACCTGCATTACGACGTGCGGATATTGGAATTGCCATGGGTATTACTGGCTCCGAAGTTTCAAAAGACGCTGCTGACATGGTTCTCACTAATGATAACTTTGCCACTATCGAAGCGGCGGTAGAAGAGGGCCGAGGTGTCTTTGCCAATCTGATCAAGTTTCTTACCTGGATTCTACCCACTAATGCCGGACAAGGACTTGTGATCATTGTTGCTGTGATGCTATCTCAGCCATTACCAGTATTACCAGTACAGGCTTTATGGATTAACATGACAACAGCCGTTTTACTCGGCCTCGCTTTGGCCTTTGAGCCTCGTGAACCAGGTATTATGAATTGTCCACCACGTGAGCCTGATACTTCACTCCTAAATGGCGAACTAATTTTTCGTATTGTTCTTGTTGGACTGTTATTATTGATCGGTAGCTTTGGTCTGTTTGAATGGGCTTTGATGCGAGGTGCTGATGTGGATGAAGCACGTACTATTGCAGTAAATGTTTTTGCTGTTGGTCAGTCTTTTTATCTGCTTAACTGTCGTTCACTACGGTATTCTATGTTTCATTTAGGCGTATTTAGTAACCCCTGGATTTGGGCTGGCATAGCTTCTATGACAGTGGCACAACTACTTTTTACCTACCAGCCTTTAATGAACCAGTTGTTTCATACTGCACCTATTGGCATAATAGATTGGATTTCTATTATAACTGTTGGTCTGGTGATTTATTTCATTATTAATGCTGAGAAGACTATCCGTTTGCACTATGAAAAGAGAGTAGGCTGATAATCAAAACCTGATATAATAGTGATTACCATCATTACAACTAATCAAATCTATCTTAAAGATGCTGATTATTTATGAAAAAAAACAAACGATATATTCTCATTGATAAAAAGCCAATTGAAGAGCCCGATTTAAATAAATGGAAAGAGTGGTATACCTATTCTAACCGAGTAATAAAATCAACCGATATTCCTATCACAGATGAAAATCGTTTTATCTTCAAAGTGACTGATTCAAATTGTGTGATAAATGTAAAAACCATTTTTTTAGGAATTGATCACGCGCTACTTGATGATAGCCCTGTTTTGTTTGAGACAAAAATCACGGGAGGGCAATACGATCAGAGGCAACAATGGAGTAAAACATGGCAAGAAGCTGAAATTGAGCATGATTTTAATGTCAAAGCTTTACTAGAAGGTGGCTTTGTTTGTGTTAAGAAATGAATATAGACATTTTTATGCATTTCTAAATTGTCACCACGATGTTTATGGCAGTATAATACCCATCTGTATTTAATTTCTTAATAGGACGGACAAATGAAAAGGGTTGGTTTTGTAGGCTGGCGTGGCATGGTGGGTTCAGTACTCATACAGCGTATGCGTGATGAGAATGACTTCACTGAGATTGAGCCTGTATTTTTTACGACTTCACAAGCAGGTCAGGCTGGGCCCGACATAGGTAAAGACGTTCCGACCTTAAAAGATGCGAAATCAATTGACGAATTGAAATCCATGGATGTTATCGTCACCTGTCAGGGTGGAACTTATACGAAAGAAACCTATGGTGAATTGCGCAACGCTGGATGGAATGGTTATTGGATCGATGCAGCTTCAAGTCTTCGTATGGTTGATGAAAGTATCATTGTTCTGGATCCAGTCAATAAGAATGTCATTAAAGATGGTCTTGCTAATGGCGTAAAAACCTTTGTAGGTGGTAACTGTACTGTCAGCTTGATGTTAATGGGTATTGGTGGCTTATTTGAAAAAGATCTGGTTGAATGGATTACTCCAATGACATATCAGGCAGCATCAGGTGCTGGCGCTAAAAATATGCGTGAACTAATCCGTCAAATGGGTGCAGTCAATGATCATGTAAAAGTTTTAAATGATGATCCAGCAACAGCTATTCTTGAAATTGATAAGTCCATTACCGATTTTATGCGCAGTGATGCATACCCAACTGAACAATGGCCTGCACCACTGGCTGCTAGTCTATTACCATGGATTGATGTTCCACTAGAAAGTGGTCAAACTAAGGAAGAATGGAAAGCTCAAGTAGAAACCAATAAGATTTTAGGGCGTTCAAATAATCCTGTTCCTATTGATGGACTTTGTGTTCGTATTGGTGCAATGCGTTGTCATTCACAGGCGTTAACAATTAAGATGAAGCAGAACGTACCGCTGGATGAAATCAGTGATATTCTGTCACAACACAATGACTGGGTTAATGTTGTAGACAATAATCCTGATGACACACTTAAGCATCTGACACCAGCAGCAGTGACTGGCACTTTGACTGTACCTGTAGGTCGTATGCGTAAACTAACTATGGGTGATGATTACTTATCTGCCTTTACCGTAGGCGATCAATTATTATGGGGTGCAGCTGAGCCACTACGCCGTATGCTACGTATTCTTCAAGAATCATAAAGAATAGAACGTCACTTATTATGATGTGAGTCAACTTCTAGACTCACATCATCCTTATTTACAATAAAAATCTTAAAATATCTTTTAAATCAGTATAATAAAGCCTATTTCTCATAAATTACTTTATATAAAATCATGCTTGTTACTGAACTTGAAATTTTAATAGGCTAATTATTTAATGCTCTATTATCATTCCAATCACATATTCTCCAGTTACTCGTATAATGACTTCACTTATCAGAAATATTTCAACAAAAACTTCCTACCCATTGTTTATTTCTAAAATCTATATAAAGTTTTTTAGGATAATAATTGCGTAAATTTTTTATATCCACATCCACTTTTGAATGCTGTAATTCAGATTCACCTACATCACAATAATTTGAAATCACAGGATGAAACCAAACTTTTATATCATCTGAAATTTTATGAAAAACATTATGACTAATGGTACCTTCTTGATTGTTGTGAAAATTAACAATCTTCTTTACACGACAGGAAAAAAATAATTCCATTTCTATATTTAAAGGTTGTTTTCTTTCTCGTAAAGCAGAGTCAGCTCTATATGTCCATTCTACACATAAAGGTTTTCCATTAATGATAACTTGCTTAGAAAAGCTAAGTGGATGTATTATTTTTTCAAGCCAGGTCATTTTATTTTCCTTTCAATATTATATATATTCATTATCGACTTATGGGCTTAATAAACTATGCGTATTCTTATCATTAATATTTCGGATTTTACGTATTGATTATAAATTTATTTTCATAGAAATTAGTGCTATCTATTAATCTTATTTGTAATGCTCTTGACTATACTGTGACAGAGTGTCTCTGTTATGGATAAAGATATTTCCACTTCCTCACAACTTTTTAACCTTTTCTTAGCTTTTTCTTAACATTTGTACTGCTAATATTGCGTCATTATTGTAAACCTGAATTAACGAGAAACCGGCATTAATGCAAAATACTATAACCTTCAAAGTCATTACTGGTATAGCAACAATTGTTTTTCTATGTCTTATAGGAATAGCAATCATTTTCAGTGCGTTGACTGTTTCTCATGAAGCGGTTGAATGGATTGCAAATGTGGAAGAACCCATTAGTACTGCTGTTGATGAAATGGAAATCAATGTTGTCGAGATGGGTATGGGGGTGTTCAAGTACATCAATACATCAGAAGATAAATATCAGGCAAATTTTTATAAAGATGCGACAGACTTTGATCAATTCAAAGTGCAATATGACCACCTTGCTCACAGTGAACAACAACAGGTAATGGGGCTTCAGCTGACCAATGTCTACCAGGAGTATAGAAAGTTGGGTGAAGCCATTATGAAGCTGCATGCAAAGCAGGAAATTGGCTTTCAAAAAATTACAGAAAATTTGTTTCAGATACAAGAAATTACTCATAATCCAAACGTTATAAATAAAATCCCTAAGTTTCAGGTTGACGATAAAGAATCAACATTATTACAAATTGAAGAAACAGTGAAGATGATGCAAATCTGGTTGGTCACTTATCTGCAGTTTGAACGCATAGAAGACAAAGAACAAGTATTGCTGAATGTAAAAGACCTGGAAAAATTAATAACTGGATACCGCAGATATTCATTCAGTTCATTGGAGCTTCAGGGAGTCCGAAACATTGAGCGTTCAGTAGATATTATTTCTAAAACTATTCCGGCGGTGATTATTCTCAATGAAGAAATGAAAAAAAACATACACAGATTTCTCAAGTTGCGTGAAGAAATAGACGATGCTCTTGATGGAGGTTTACAGGCATTAACAATGTCTGACCTAAATAAAGCAAAATTAACATCAACACAGACTAGTAAAAATGCAAAAAATATCGTTCTAATACTAATACCTATTATTGTATTATTTGGCATGACTGTGGGTTGGCTGGTTGTTCGCGGTGTTAGGAAACCTGTACAGCAACTTATTTCTGGTGCTGCTTCAATTGGTTCAGGTGATTTGAGCCATCGTATTGAGATATTGGGAAATGATGAGTTGGGCTTCCTGGCACAGGAATTTAATCGGATGGCAGAAAAACTTGAGGAAACATTAGTTTCAAAAGAGCAGTTACAGTTAAGTCAGGATAATTTATTGCTTAGTGAAGAGCGCTACCAACTTGCTGTGAATGGTGCTAATGATGGACTCTGGGATTGGGATATCAGTACTGGTAAAGCTTATTACTCATCACGTTGGAAATCAATGCTTGGGTATTCTGATGATGATATTGGTACAAGCCAGGACGATTTTTTCAAGTTAATACATCATGAAGACATCAACCAGACACGTAAGGCTCTTGTTACTCACCTTAAGGATCCTGTTGAACACTTTGAAAGTGAATACCGGATACGTTGTAAAAATGGTAATTACAGATGGGTACGTTGTCGTGGCCAGGCAATGGTGGGGGAAAATAATAGAGCTATTCGTATGGCGGGGTCACAAAGTGATATTAATGATCATAAACTCATTGAACAGAAGTTAGAATACGATGCATTTCATGATTCATTGACTCAATTATCTAATCGGCCTCTACTACTAGAAAGGTTACAAAAATCAATTAAGCGTTCCAAACAATATCAGAATTACTCATTTGCACTTCTTTTTTTGGATATGGATAATTTTAAGATTGTTAATGACAGCCTTGGCCATCCGATAGGTGATTTATTATTAGCCAGCATTGCACGCCGTCTTGAAGTAATACTGCGTAAATCTGATACCTTGGCACGATTCGGTGGTGATGAATTTGCCATACTACTTGATGATCTGGATGATGCATCTGAAGCATTAAATATTGCACAGAGTGTTCATGATGAACTTGAGGCAGCGTTCGTTCTTAATCAACATGAAATACAGATCAGTGCAAGTATAGGTATTACAGTAAGCAATGAAAGTTACGGTAATGCAGAAGAAATGCTCCGTGATGCTGATATTGCAATGTATCATGCTAAATCCATGGGCAATGCAAATTACCATATGTTTGATGATGGCCTGCGTAAAAAAGCAATGCAACGCTTAAAACTGGAAACTGAGTTACGACGAGCCACCGAACAGAATGAGTTTATTGTTTATTATCAACCTGTGGTTGATTTATATAGTGGCATGATTAAAGGCTTTGAAGCACTGATTAGATGGCAACATCCTGAACGTGGTTTGATTATGCCCAACGAGTTTATTCCTATTGCTGAAGAAACTGGTTTGATAAAACCTATTGGAAAATGGCTGCTGAAAGAAGTTTGTAGCCAAACCTCTGAGTGGCATACAGCTGGTTATAAGTCAGTAGTTTCGGTGAATGTTTCTCCTGTTCAATTACAGGACGGATTACCAGATGATTTATCCGAAGCATTGAAACAAAGTGAATTAGACCCACGATATCTAGTGATTGAAATCACCGAAAGTTCGGTAATGCAAAACCAACAACATGCTCAAGACTTATTGCAAGAATTAACCCTGCTCGGAGTTGGTTTAGCAATTGATGATTTTGGTACAGGCTATTCCTGTCTGAGTTATCTAATACAATTCCCATGGAGCAAAATAAAAATTGACCAAACATTCATTCGTAACATTCCAGAAGACATGGATAATGTTGCTATTATCAAGGCTATCATTAGCGTTGCTCGTAGTCTTAATTTGGAAATAATTGCTGAAGGTGTAGAAACTGAAGCACAGTTATGCTGGTTAAAGAATTGTGGCCGAATTGGATTGCAAGGACATCTGTTCAGTAAGGCGGTACCAGTTCATGATGTAATTCCTATGTTAAAACAAACATCATGGAAAATAAATGACAAACTTGAAGGTTTTGCCAGTGGCGCTGATGATTATCTTGTGAAACCCTTTGCCATGCAAGAGCTTGATGTTCGTCTGAAGGCTTTAGTGAGACGAGTGCGTGGAGAACAGTCACAGGAGCTTTTACAAGTTGCTGACCTGGTATTTAACCCTGTCACCTTGAATGTAAAAAGAGATGGAAAAAATATTTCTTTACCACCGATTCCATTAAAGATACTGACCTTATTAATTCAACAATCACCTCGTGTGATACCACGGAATGAGATCGAGCGGCGTGTATGGGGAGACATTCGACCCGAGAGTGATGCATTACGCGCCCATATGTCTGTATTGCGCACTGCAATTGATCGTCCTTTTAGTAATCACTTGTTGAGAACCGTACATGGTATTGGTTATCAACTGATCGCGTCCGATGAAATTCAGGATTAGTCTTCGCAATCGCGTTTCATTTGCATTTGCCCTGATGGGAATGTTAGTCAGTTTAGGGCTAGCGGGAACTTTTTATTTACTCACTATCAATATGGAGCAACGTCTTATTGCTGAAACACTTTCGGCAGAGCTTGAAGATTATATTGCACGCTATAAAATCAATCCAGAAACACCTCCACCGTCCAGCACAACAATCCAAACCCACGTAATCCTACCAGGGAAAAAATATTCGTCTACAGTGTTACAAAATCTGACAACTGGTTTGCATCAGGTGCAATTGGAAGGAAGAGAATATTATGCTGAGGTACGTCTGGCTGATAAGATGCATTTTATTGTGTTGTATGATGACCAACAGATTCGGCATCGTGAAGATCAGCTCAAGTTTTTCTTTGGTTTAGGTGTGCTTCTCATGACAATGTTATCCGCAATGCTTGGTTTCTGGATGGCAGATCGTGTTATTTCACCTGTAGGAAATCTGGTTGCACGGGTCGCTGACCTTCGGCCTGAAGATGATCCTGAACCATTAACTAATGACTTTCCGCGTGATGATGTAGGTGCTCTTGCTCGTGAATTTGATGCTTATCAACAAAGGCTGGCTGCTTTTATTGAGCGTGAACAGGCTTTCACCTCTGATGTCAGCCATGAGTTACGTACACCACTTGCAGTGATTGAAGGTGCAAGTGAAGTATTGCTAGATGATCTGGACCTGAGTGAAGCTCAACATGTACGGGTCGAGCGAATTGCACGATCGGCACGGGCAATGTCTGAGCTGGTTTCAGCTTTGTTATTGCTGGCACGAGAAGAGAACGGTTATTATTCGGGAGATGGTTGTGCTGTGGAAAAACTATTGCCACAAGTCGTTGAGGGAAGTCGACACTTGTTACGGAATAAACCTGTAAAAATTATACTCGATATCCAGGTACAAATGTTCTTGCAGGTTGAATGCACACTGTTAAGTGTTGTAATTGCTAATCTTATTCGTAATGCCCTTTATTATACCGAACATGGACAAGTTTCTATCTGTCTGAATGAACAAGGTGTTTCTGTTATGGATACGGGAATTGGTATGTCTGAAAAACAAATACAGCGTATATTTGATCGTTATTACTCAGAATCAACAACTGGCGAAGGTATTGGACTTTCCTTGGTGAAACGAATTTGTCAACGTTATGGCTGGAAAATTGATATTGAAAGCCATGAAGGAGAAGGGACTATTTTCCAATTATTACTTAAATCGACTGCCAATTAATACGTAGGTGACAATAATTCTGGGGCATCCTTTTCAATAGTTTTAAGTTGTTAATTTAAAACTATTTCCACTTCCTCACATCTTTTTAACACTTCCTTAGCCTTTCCTTAACATTTGTGTTGTTAATATAACATCATTATTACAAGCCTTAGTAAAGAGATATCAGTTTAAATACAAAGTACTACAACTTTAAAATTATTATTTGTATTACAACAATTTTTTATCTGTTTCTTATAAAAATAAAAATTTAGGATAGTTTAATGGACAAAAAAAAAATAATTCTGCAACTACGTCAAGCTAAATCTGCTCATATTAAATGGCGAGCATATGCCCAGGCACTTGTTTCTGGACTTCCAGTAGAAAAAGAGCATTTACCAGTAATACATACAGACTGTGCTTTTGGTCAATGGTACTATGGTGATGGCCAGCATTTATCTCATCTCAGTTCATTTGACGCAATCAGTACTCCACATGAAATGCTTCACCAAGTTTATATCAATATTTATAAACTCCTTTATGGTGAAGATGAACGTTCAACATTAAAAAAAATATTTGGCAGAAAATCCAGTCATGATCCCAAAAAAGAAGCCAGAATCCTGTTACAAGATTTATTATCCATTTCAGGAACTTTATTAGAAGCGATTGCTCTTCTTGAAAATGAAGTTAATGAAATGTCGGCTGAGGATTTTTCAAAGATTTTCCAGTAATTCCTTAAAACAAAAAAACTATTATGTATACAAAATTTGTTTCTTGGGGATTTTTAAATGAAATTTGAGGTTTTTTTTCCATTTCTTATCTGGTTTAAATTACTGACAAAAGAATCTATTAAAGCTGATTTTATAGCGGGTTTAACGGGAGCAGTAATTGTTCTCCCACAAGGTGTTGCTTTTGCAACAATTGCGGGACTACCACCAGAATATGGTCTTTATACGGCAATGGTAACACCTATCATTGCTGCTTTATTTGGTTCATCATTTCACCTGGTTTCAGGACCAACCACAGCTATTTCAATTGTTGTTTTCTCAGCAGTCAGTCATCATGCAATACCTGGTACACCTGAATTCGTTTCCATGGCATTGACATTGACTTTTTTAGCTGGTGTGTATCAATTTACTTTTGGGATCGCAAGAATGGGCTCACTAGTTAATTTTGTCTCTCATACCGTAGTGATTGGATTTACAGCAGGAGCAGCTATTTTAATTGCAACGAGTCAGCTAAAACATATCACAGGAATTTTTGTCCCGAAGGGTGAAACCTTTCTTCATACATGGATAGAGTTATATGCTGGAGTAGGAGAGCTTAACCCTTATCTACTGGTTATTGGTTTTTCAACATTAGTCAGTGCACTTATTGCAAAACATTATATGCCAAAACTTCCTAATTTATTGATTGGAATGGTCTTTGGCAGTTTACTTGCTTTATTCTTAAAAGATTATACAGATATTGAACTGGTCGGTGAAATTCCAGCACATTTACCACCTTTTTCACATCCTGAGTTTACTTTTTCAAACACTAAAATTGCTTGCACCAGAGGCATTTGCTGTTGCTTTATTAGGTTTAATTGAAGCAGTTTCTATTAGCCGAGCAATTGCTACTAAATCTAGCCAAAGAATAAACTCAAATCAGGAATTTATTGGGCAAGGATTATCTAATATGGCAGGTAGTTTTTTTTCCAGTTATGCTGGTTCAGGATCATTTACTCGTTCAGGGATCAATTATGAAGCTGGGGCAAAGACGCCACTCTCTGCAATGATTGCCGCAATTTTTTTGATGTTTATTGTTTTATTAATTGCACCTTTAACTGCATACTTACCAATTGCTGCAATGGGCGGTATTATTTTACTAGTGGCGTTTAATTTAATTGACTTTTACCACATTAAACACACTTTGTTATTTAATAAATCAGAATCTAGTATTTTACTTACTACCTTCTTTGCTACATTATTTCTCGAATTGGAATTTGCTATTTATCTTGGAGTTTTATTGTCACTCATTCTGTTCCTGGCAAAAACATCGACCCCCAGAATTCCAACCTTATCTTTTGATGATCAAAGTGATATTGAAAAACGCAAGCTAATCAATATTAATAAAAAACCTATTAAACAATGTCCTCAACTGAAAATAATCCGTATAGATATGTCCATTTATTTTGGATCGGTTAATCATATTCAAAATCGGATTGCACAAATTGTGGATCATGAGAGAATTTATAATATATTAGTTGTTGCGTCCGGGATCAACTTCATTGATTTAGCTGGTGCAGAAGCATTACTGGTAGAACATAATAAATTAAAAGAAGAGGGTGGTGGTTTATTTTTTGTTGGCCTGAAATCATCTGTTTATGAGTTTGCTGCCAAATCATGTTTTGTTAAGAAAGTTGGTAATGATCATTTTTTTGATTCCAAAAAGGAAGCTTTTGCTTCAATTTATAAAAAATTAGATAGAAACTCTTGCATAAAATGTAATGCTTTGATTTTTGAGGAATGCGAATCTGTCTAATCTCAAATCTAGATTGTTAATTAAAAAAGCAACTAAAGAAATGAACATGAAATTGTATAGGGCTTGGAGGCTTGCTTATGGCTACCTGTACTATATTCAATATTTCTTTATTGTATGTTTTATTCATACCTGAGTGTTTTACTTGGTCTTGAAATTAAAATATTAATCCTTACTTATATACTATAGTGAATTAATTTTTAAGTTTTAGTCTTTTTTAACTAAAGATTAATAATGAACAAAATTATTATGGCTAATTTTTATTGAGAGGAGATAATTTTATGCTGGCCCAAATACTTTCATGCCAAGATGCAAGGAGCGTCCTTAATCAGGGAGGACAACTCGTTGATGTTAGAACCCCATCAGAACATCAGCAATTTGCACTCCCAGGCTCTACAAATCTTCCATTACAAGAAATAGGCTCTGCAAGTAATAAGTTAGATAAAAATAAGCCTGTGATGGTTTATTGTCAAAGTGGTGCTCGTAGTGAGCAAGCAAAATATTTTTTGAATAGCATGGGATTTAATCAAGTTTATAATCTTGGCTCTGTTCAAAATTATTATAATTGTTAATGGAGATATAACATGCAAATCAGACAATTATTTGATAGTGAAACAAGTACATTTACCTATCTATTATGGAATGAAGCATCCAATGAGGCT
This sequence comes from Gammaproteobacteria bacterium, assembly GCA_026196615.1. Classification (GTDB taxonomy): domain Bacteria; phylum Pseudomonadota; class Gammaproteobacteria; order GRL18; family GRL18; genus GRL18. Next base: position 26,015 of record JAPHSW010000007.1, read on the forward strand.
GCCATTATTGATTCAGTTCATGAACTATTTGAAAGAGACAGTGCCCTAATTTCTGAATTAGGGCTCACATTAAAATATGCATTAGAAACCCATGTACATGCTGACCACATAACAGCATCGGGTTTGTTACGGGAACATTTTGGTGCTACTGTTGCATTGCATGAGAATAGTCAGGCATCTTGTGCCGATGAATTGTTAATTGAAGGTCAGATCATACTTTTGGGAAATGAACAGATTGAGATTATTTACACGCCTGGACATACAAATACAGACATCAGTTATAAAATCAACGGTAGTGTCTTTACTGGTGATGCTTTGATGATACGTGCCTGTGGCCGAACAGATTTCCAATCAGGTGACAGTCAAGTTCTCTATCATTCAATCACAAAAAAATTATTCCAGTTACCTGATAATACAATAGTTTATCCTGGACATGATTATAATGGCAGAACTGCTTCTAGTATTGGTGAAGAGAAGGCTTTTAACCCTTATTTTGCCAATGTTTCTGAAAAGGGATTTATAAAAAAAATGGATGAGCTTAATTTGCCTCAACCAAAAAAAATTGATATAGCAGTACCTGGCAATATGGCTTGTGGCATGGAGAAAGTTGCTTAATAAATATTTTCTAATTAAATACAAATATTTGCAGGAATATCACAGTAGTTAAAGGTAGTATAAGCTGTAATAAGCATAGGCCGATTTGTTTATAGAAAAGTTTAAAACAGCCCTGAATCCTTTTATCTAGTGATCTACCTGCTTTATTTTCTGAGACTAAGTGTAAGTCTAGAAGACTTTGATCCAGTGATGCCAGAGATTTTTCAATAGGTTTATCTGACATATTTAATGTATCTAATAATGATAAATCAACATCCAGTCGAATAGCATAAAAAGTTTCTATCAAACCCAGAACCACAATGCTGCTTAGCAGCAATGACCAGAATAATATTAACTGCTCCATAATCGCAAAAATCATCAGTAGCATAAATAATATTATTGTTATCAATAGCGACAAATGATGAATCTTTTTGTACTGTTTAAGAATTGATAAACAGGTGGTTATATGAGTATTATCATGATGTGATTTAATCATTACTTGCGGGCCTATCTGAAGCAATTGTCTTGAGTACTTTTATTGCCTGTGAATTGATAACAATTTCCGGACGAATAGCTCCAAATTGTTCTATAGCATTACTAACGCTTAACTCAGGGTTGCTCTGCAATAACCATGTCAAAATGGCAAGTGCACTTCTTGAATAACCTAAAGCACAACAGACCAAAATTTTCTTTGACTGATTTTTTGATATGAGTTCACTGGCTGTTAATAAATCCTCTTTGGATGGAATAACCAGATCAAGACTGGGCAGGCTATACCAGTTAATAGTAGAGTGAGGTTTGTTAAATTCGGCTGTCATATCTATGACCAAATCAAAACTTCCCTGTTTCAGAGTCATTGCTGAAGGAAAACGGCCGATATAAATACCCTGTGAGACCTCTACAGACTTAGGTGATTTTCTTGTCCATAATCTTGAATTAATAAATGCTCCTAATGTGTAAGGAAAGAGTAACCATTTCACAGCTGTACTCTGATGACCATTTATTCCTTTTTGAAATCCACTGACATCAAATATAAGATAATTTAAGCTGACAAAAAAAAGTGAAACGGCTGGCCAGCTGAGCCAGAATACAATACCCTGGAAATAGAGTGCAGCTGATAATAATGCTATAGACGCTATGAGATAGCTAATAGCAATCTTCCAATGCTTAGAGTTCTTAATATTAAATTGAAATCTCAGTTGATTTTTTTTATCAATAGGCCACAGCCAGACACAAAACCAGCCTAATAATAATCCTGTTGGAATATCAAAGAAATGATGTTGATACGTCGTCAAAACTGACACACCGATTAATAAACACCAGAAATGAAATAATCCAACCAATTTTTTAGGGATATGTTGTGTATAGAGTGACCATAAGATAACAAGTAATGTGATATGTAATGAAGGGGCCTGATTATAAGGTTGATCAAATTGAGATAAGGTAGTGAAAAACAATCCGATTAAGCCTGTGGTTTCTGGGCGTGTGAAACTAAATCCCAATGGAAATAAAATAAAACAGGTGACGGCAATAACCTGTGCAGTCAATAAGCGTAGTGCATGTTTTTTTAACTCAAATTGATTACTGCAAACAAAAAAAGACAGCACATAGAGTATATCGATACTCCAGTATGGAATAATCGTCCATGGAACAAATGGTATTGAATATTCCCAATCAAATACCATGTGATTTACATCAGGATTGTGAGCTGCTAACCAATTTGATAGGCCATAGCTTAAGAAGAAAAAGGGACCAAGAAACATCAACCAAAGCATGGCCCGTCTCCATGGGCGTGATGTTGATGTTTCCGTAACAGATGATTTGCTGATATTGGTTATGGCTTGAGTCATAATTTAGTCCTTTTGAGCAATAGAAACAGTAAATATGCCAAATTCATCAATACGCTGTTCAATTTTAGTAAAACCTGCACTTGCTACTAATTGATCCATTTCTTCCTGTGTGCGTCGGCGCATAATCCATGCATCACCATCTTTATGGCTGGTCAATGCTCTGGCAATCATTTCCAATTGTGGATGCCAGGGCTGATTGGTGTATATCAGATAGCCACCTGATTCGATGGTTGAAGCAAAACCTGTTAATGACTGACGAATTAAATCATTATTTGGAAATAACTCATAAAGACCGGATACCACACCGATAGTTGGCTGGTTGCTTGTTTCAAGATAACTTTGTGTTTTAAAAGCATTAGCCTGTGTAAAAGTGGCAATATCTTCCAGTCCATTGGACTCAATCATTTGAGTGCCTAGTTTGACATTGAGCTGACTATAATCTCGTAATAGTATGGAATCAGCACAGATGTCGTTTTGTTTTATGGCCTCTAGAATATAGCGACCATGTCCGGCAGCAACATCCATAATACGAATTGCCTGTTTTTTCTGTCGCAAGCTTTTTATAGCCTGTAATAATAGTGCTTCAATATTTAACTTTCGTTGACGAATGCCACGCCAACCAATAGAGTTCAGATAGGTTTTATCAATAAACTTACCTATAGGTGTTAAACCTTGTGCCTGGTTCTCATAGACATAGTCCAGAGTACTTCCAGAATCAAAACCCGTTTGATGCCCCAGTTTGATTCCATTGGATAAAAGCTCGCCCAGTTTAAGACTCATACGTGTAATAGCCCAATACAAGCCTTTAAGTGAATAACGATTAATTGGTGTCGCCAGTGTGTCTGCTTCATATCGGGTGAACCCCGTTTTATCTGAGTGAGTCAAATCTGGTCGAGAATAGGGTCTGGAAAAACATTGCTGAATAAAAGTTTGAGCCTTATCAAGAGCTAACTCTCGGTCTTTTTCACCCAGGGTATCATGATAGAAACCATCCAGAATGTGTCTTTCTTTAATCTCACTACCCAGACGTTCATAAAACTGATGCTGTGGCTTATGATGTACTACCCAGTCATCTCCTGATATTAATAGCTGAGTGGGCACTGTAATTGCTGCCGCATCTTCAACAATACGTTCGGAGGTATCATAGAGAGATAATAAAATGTTTGATGCAATGGGGCGGGTAATTAATGGATCATTATCATAAGATGCCATGCGTTGTGGATCATGAGTCAGGTATTTTGATTTAACATAACTATTGACAAAAAAATCACCACGAATAGATTGCATCAGCTTGAGTCCAGTGAGTGCAAAAGGAACGTAAAGCTTCACCTTAAAAGCAGGGGAGGCCAATACCATACAACGAATTTTAGGGGCATAGTCATGCACCCAGGTTGATACTAATACTGCCCCCACACTTTGTGCAATAACCGCTATATCCTGAATATTAAACTGATATGTTGACTGAATATGATGAATGAAACTATCAACATCTCGTAATGAGGAATCCAGGCTTGGGCTATAATCAAGTACTCCATCTGAGTGACCATGTCCTCTGGCATCCCAGGCAAAAAAATCATAGTCTTTCATATCTTCCATTTCATCCACAATGTGCATCATTCGAGCTGAATGTTCGTGACCACGATGAAACATAACAATCGCACCTTTGGATATTTCTGCTTCTGATGACCAATGTCGATAGTAAATCTGACTGCCATCGTGAGTATTAAATATGTGTTCTTTATACTGTCTTTGGTTTGATGTTTGCTTCATTGTTTGCTCCTGATACGGGATTTATCTAAATAATTAAATTGGTTTATGTCGAATAAATTTAGTAAAACGTTATTAATAAAATTTATGTTTGCTTATAAATCAGTACTTGATTCTTTTAATGCATTTTTACTGCGGTTAACAAATGTCACAATTAATAACACGGCCATTACAGGCATTAGCCAGAATAACCAGTTTGGAAAACTCCCCATTATTCCAATCCACAATCCTAATGTGCCAAATATCAATGCACGGTCACTTTTACCCATAGGACCGTCATAACGTCTTGAGTTGCCAATGGTTAAACTTAAAACACCAATAAACTCGGTTAATGTGGAAAGAAAAATAATGACTGCAATACCTGCAGCAGTAAAAGGGGCAATGAAGGCAAATGGTAAGTATAAAGCTGCGTCAGAAATCACATCTCCTATTTCATTTAACAGTGCACCCAAATGACTTTGTTGGTTAAACTCACGCGCCAGCATTCCATCAACGGCATTGAGTCCCATTCTTATAAACATCCAGAGGGGTATTAGTAAAAATAATGCAGTGATCTGAGAAAAGACGCTGATAATGATACCAACTACAATAGAACCTATTGCCGCTGCTAAAGTCACCTGATTGGCGGTGATGCCAGATTCAGCCATTTTCCTGACCATAGGTCTTAACAGAGATTGAAATCTGGGTTTGATGTCATATAAAGTCATTTTTGTGCCCTTTGCTAGTTTGTCTATGCTTATAGTTTGAATTTTGGTATCATAATTTTCAACCAAAACAAAAATAGTTGCAGAAAAGTAATCTTTTGGTATTAAAAAGTAATACCTTAATAGGAATAAGCAATGTCACAAACGTCTTCTATTGTTGAAACACTCAAGTTATTACTAAAAAGTCGAGGAATGACCTACCGCGATATCGCTCAAGGACTGGATTTAAGTGAAGCCAGCATTAAACGTCTATTTGCTGAGCAGAATTTTTCACTCCAGCGCCTGGATCAAATTTGTCAGATAATAGGGATTGAAATCAGTGACCTGATAAAAACGATGGAGAGTCAGCAATATCAGCTCAAAGAACTCACCGTAAAACAGGAAGAAGAACTGGTGGCCGACACTCAATTATTGCTTGTGGTTTTTGTGGTTCTTAATGGGTGGGCTTATGAAGACATTCTTCAATGGTATGAGTTATCTGAATCTGACACCATCCGCTGTTTGGCCAGACTGGATAGACTTAAAATTATTGATTTATTACCCAATAATCGTATTCGCTTACGGGTTGCTGCAAATTTTTCCTGGCGACGAAATGGACCTATCCAGAAATTTTTTACTCGTAATCTGCAAGAAGATTTTTTAAAAAGCCGATTTGATAAAAAGGAAGAAACATTACAATTTCCATCTGGACTATTATCCCGTGCATCCTGTGATTTGTTTAATCGACGAATCAAACAATTGATACAGGAATTCCATACCCTGAATGAGCAGGATCGATCACTGCCATTATCTGAACGAGTAGGGTATAGCTTATTATTAGCATTTCGCCCCTGGCGTCCTTATATTTTTGAAAAAATGAGAAGAAAAGATATTTAATGATTAACCAAAACTGTCCCCATAAATATGGTTGTTTTAATAGAATATTGGATCAAATATAAGGTGGTGGTCAAAATTATTTGAGCATGACACAGATTATGTTTGGTTTTTGATAATAAAATAAGTGTAAAATGAAACAACCCACTGATTTTCTATTTTTGAAGACCAGCAAACACAAATATGCCACAAAGTTATGATTAAAATAAAACATCCTAAGTTAAAACGAGTGCTTCTATGAAAATGAATGATCCTTTTGGCCGTGTCAATCAGCGACAGGAAGGCCAGTATGCCACTCTTAGAGAAACGCTGAAAAGAAATGGGGTTGATAATGAAGAATCAGCAAAACTCTGTTTGAAGACTATGCTGGTTAATGCTATTCGTTTGGTGTTGGGGATAGTAGTTGTGACCATTATCATAGTCTTTTTGTTACCGAATATAAAATCTATTACCTTGACCTTTGCTGGGCTAGCACTATTATGGGTTGTTACATCAAATCTGAATGGTTGGCGCTTTGTAAAGCGCTATATGAAGGAAGAGCTGGGACTTAACGAATAGTACTTAATTAAATATTTAGTTTATAAAACAGTGAATTGGCTATAATTTAAACATTGTCTGCATATACACGTGTTTTACTTCCGTTTGGCTTTTATCTTCTGTTATTACCACAACGCCCCCACGGGGATACCAGTTTCTAGAAATCAGGCGATCAACAATAAGTTCCAGCTCAGCAACTGAATCTGCTTTTACTATCTGGTAGCGTTTTCGATGATAGATCAGCGGAAAGATATTATATGCCAGCAATACAAGCCCAATTAAAATTAAATCATAGGGATGCCATGGGGTACTGACGATCAGGTCCGACAGTGCACCCCAGATACTATCAAAAGTGATATCAACTGGAATGATATCAGCCATTATATTTGTAAGTGATTCAGTCTTTTCAGAAGACATATTTGTTTTTTTATCGTAATAATACTTATTGTAGCACCGAAGCTGTTAGATAGTTAAACACAAGCTGATATAATAAATATTAATGTGCCTCTTTATGATATTAATAACAGAATAATAAATAATCAAACGGTGGACTGATGAAATCTTTTCAATTAAAAAAGTTTATTAAAACAACCTTGTTTGGTGGCGTAATCGTTATTCTGCCTGTAGTAATCATTTCTTTTTTTCTTAAATGGTTGTTTAAGACCGTAACAGACTTAATTCAACCACTAACCAATTATGCACTTAAGCATTACTATGTTCCAGAATTTGTGGCTGATACTATTGTGATATTACTCATCATTCTGGTCTGTTTTTTTGTTGGAATGGTTGTGCAAACTACCATTGGACGATTTTTTCATAAGTTCTTCGATAATATCTTGATTAAATTGGCTCCAGGTTACCGATTAGTCAAGGAGGTAGTGGTTCAGGTTTTTGGTCAAAATGAGAATTCCCCCTTTATAAATGGGCAAGTGGCTAAAGTCAAAATCTTTGGTGTACAGTGTGAAACAGAGGTAACTGCGCTTATCACGGATAAACACCCCGATGGCACTTACACGATTTTCATGCCGACAGGACCTAACCCAACCTCTGGGAATATCTACCATGTACAAGCCTCTCAGGTCACCTTATGCCCGGATATTCCTTTAGATTCGGCGATGCGAACAGTAATTGCCTGTGGTGCCGGCTCTGGTGAAATATTTAAGAGTAAAGATACCACTGGGAAAGAATGACCAAAAGCTGAAATATAATATAAAAAAAGATGTAAGAAAATATTTTCAAAACAAAGGAATATATACCTTGGCTCAAGATAAGTTGTTATCACTTTGATAAAATTTATAAACAATCTACTCACTCGACGCATTTTAAAGAAACATGCTATTGCTTTTTCTGAGTGGAATGATGTGATTAGTAAAATACCAATGTTAAGCGGATTGTCTAGTGTTGAGAAAGCACGACTACGTAAACTCACTACCTTATTTTTAAGCAAAAAACACATTGTTGGAGCTCATGATCTTAATATTACACAGACTATGAGACTTACTATTGCCTCACAAGCCTGTTTACAAATTCTTAACCTTGGTATCGATTCATTTAATGGCTGGGTTGAGATTATCGTTTACCCAGGAGCATTTAAAGTCAGCCGAACTGTCACAAGTGAAGATGGTCTGGTGCATCAGAAAATCAATCACCTTAGTGGTGAAGCATGGGATAAAGGGCCTCTTATTTTATCCTGGGAGGATGTTTCCAGTGAAAGTTACTTGCTACATTCAGGACAAAATGTGGTCATCCATGAATTTGCCCACAAGCTGGATATGCTTAATGGACGTGCCAATGGTATGCCGCCACTTCATCCTAATATGACCATTGAAGACTGGAGTGAGACATTAAGTAAAGCTTATGAGTTATTAAATAAAAAACTTGATAATTTTCAACATAGTTCCATTAATCCTTATGCCAGTACTAATCCAGGTGAGTTTTTTGCGGTGATCAGTGAATATTTTTTTACTGCACCTCATATTTTGTTTGAATTTTGTCCTGATGTTTATGAGCAACTTAAACAATATTATCGTCAGAATACCTTACAACGTTATAATTAATTGCTATCAGAATAAATAAGTCCATGTCACTTTAGGTCTAAAATATAAATAGATCATCTCCATCTATACTGAGAAATAAGACATCGAGAGTTAAATATGGCCCCCAAAATATGTGTAATTAAATTTCATAAATATAATATTGAATGAATTAAAAATGGAAATTTTGAATCATGAAAATATGCATCAACGAATTGTTGAAGAGTTAATACTTGAAGCCAAAGAACGAGTATGGATTGCCACCGCCAATTTAAAAGATATGCATATTAAAGCAAGACGAGGCTACAAACCCATTCTGGATGAGTTTGATCGTATGGCACGGGATAGGGGAGTGAGCTTCCGGATCATTCATGCAGACAAAATGTCAAAATCTTTTCAAAACACTTTAAATGAATATTCATTATTAAAGAAGTGCCTTGAAATTCAGATATGCCCAAGAAGTCATTGGAAGCTGGTTATTGTAGATGGTAAATCAGCTTATTTTGGATCAGCTAATTTTACTGGAGCAGGATTAGGGGTTAAAAATATAAATCGACGTAACTTGGAACTTGGTGCATTAATAACAGACAAGGCAAGTATTTTGCAATTGGAATCATGGTTTGATAGTTTCTGGATTGGAGAAAACTGCATTAAGTGTGAGCGCAGAAAATACTGTCCTGATCCTATAGCATAAGAGGAAAAGAATATAGTCATATTTACTGGTTTTGAAGTCCCTGTAAAACTGCTTTATTTTTATCATCAGGTGCACGTAATACATTTAAATTATCATTGAGTTTAAGTTGTGGCAACTTATCAGGAGCGAGAGAGAGTTCTAGTAGTCCCGTATATTCACGTCCACCATCATCATCACCAATAGAAATTTTAACAACCCGAGTTTTTGGTTGCATTAAACGAACGAAAGGATCATCACTCTTACTAATTGAAAGAACAACTCCCTTATCATCAACCCAGTTTTCACCAGCTTGAATTTCAGGAGGGATAGCAGAAGCACTCATCAGTCCAGAAACAATGAAAATTACTCCACTAATTATTAAGAGTGCACCACCTATTAGCTGGGTATTTGCACTAAACTGACCAGTATTTACATGAGATTCTGCTAATCGATTGATTTTGGGATCATTTATCAAGTAAATAACTTCAATTTGATCACCTACTGATAAATTTTCCCATAATTCAGTACTGGGTAAAATACCTTTCGTTAAAAATTTTTCTCCATTTTTTTCAATTTCATAATCAATAAGATTTTCATATTCTGTATGTATTTTGTGTTTATCAGCGTGGTTTGAAAAAACTTTTGACCGATAATGTTGTGTAACTGTTGCCTTCCCTGAAACCCCTTTTTTCTCAAGTAATTTGGAATTATCAGAAAGGGTGTTTCCCATAAAAATTAAGATAAAACCAATAAAAATTACTCCCGTAGCGGCGATAACAGGGAGCCATACAAAAAATATGTCTTTCATTAGTGTTCCTTAATTAAATTTAAATTATAAAAAAGTTTAGTTTGATATATACAATATACTCACTAAACATACATTACAAATGTCCAGTAGATTATTTAGGAATAATCAAATAATAACCATTATCAAGTTCAGGATTCATTGGGTGATCAATTGCAATTAATAATGGAGCTTTATTCTTACCATTACTTATCGAGCAAATATTAATCTTTGCTATTTATTTAAAAAAGCAGGGTGTAAAGGTTTCTATTACAGTGTTTGTTATTTTTGTTAAAACTTAAAACCCTAAAACTTCATGTGAGTGTGATTCTAGGTTAGTAGTGATTTTTTTGATAGAGCAAACCAGTTACTTACCTCAACAAAATCACCAAGAGCTTCAAATCTTTGTTCAGGGGTAAGTTTAAGTGATCTTTTTAATTGAGCAATACAGCTACCATTCCAAGTGGCAATTTCCCAACTAATAGTCTCATTATTCATTGTTAAATTAATATCAGGTTCTGCAAACTGATATGTTCTGAGAGTCTTAATGTTCATTTTAATAATATTAGCACATGCATAAGATTAAAGTTAGCGATTTACACAATATAAGTCTATGATTATGTTAAATTTTTGATAGGATAATCAGTGAAAAATGAGGAAATAAACTTTTTTATTTACAATCTTATAAAAATAAATTCAAATCCAAAAATAATTTTATTTTGCGAACTCCCACTTCAGTCACTAATCTGTCGTTCAGGAATAAAATGAATATTAGGTTAAACAGAGAAGAGCGGACATCATTTCAATTTAAAAAATTGTACTCTGAAATTGAAATGCCTGTTAAAATAAAAATATAATGTTTTCTACAAATGAAGATATTTTTGCAATTTAGAGTAGAGCTTATTCACTACCTGGGTGAGATTAAAGAAATTAATAAACTATCTGAAGCTTTGGATATTTTTAATTTTAATGAAGCCAAAGAACAAATTACATCAATACAATAATGCTAAAAAAACAAATAGGAGAAAAAATTTTATTAATAAGCCTAACCCAGCAGAGAGTTAGGCTCTCTAAAAGTAGTTTAACAATAAATGGATTATAGAATAATGAAAATGATAATTTTTGTCTTATTGTATACTTGGTCTGTGCACATTTTTGCAACTGAAAGCACATTGACTGAATTAACACCTTCTGAGGAAAAAGCATTAGTAGATATTGGAAAAAAAGCTACAATTAAAGTGTCTCAAAAATTAATGAAAACTATGCTAGGCGATATTAAAGCTACTGGTCTTGCTGGAGCTGCACGAACCTGGACCAAGTCAGTTGGGCTTATTAATGAAGTGGCTGACTCTTTTAATATGGGTATGAAAATCAAACGTCCTACCTATCAATATCGAAACCCAACTAATAAACCCAATGATATAGATAAAGTAGCGTTAGACTTTTTTTTAAGTGAAGAATATGATGATGATAAATACTTTTCTCGTAAAATAGAAGGAAAAAATGGCACTAGTTATGTCTATTATCAGCCATACCCTGTGACAGAAAAATGTCTTTCATGTCATAGCAGTAAAATGCCTGATGAGGTAAAAGTAGTTCTTGATGAAAAGTATCCTAATGATCGTTCCAGGAATATAAAAGTGGGTGCATTGTATGCTTTAATTCGTGTTGATCTTCCAGAGTCAGCACTTAAATAAGTTGCGATTAACTGACTGAACTACTTTTTTGTAATTAGGTATTAGGGTAATAAATGAGTTTTACCCCAATCTTTTAGAGAAAGTAAGATAGGGATTAGACTATCAGCAAGTTTTGTTAATGAGTATTCAATTTTTGCTGCTACCTGGGGATAAACTTCTCGATGAACTAACACGTCTCTTTCTAATTCTTGTAACTGATTAGTCAACATATGTTGCGTAGTATTGGAAATATTGTAAAGTCCTTATGTTGTTGGTTTTGAAATGTCAGCTTTTTGTACGAGACTGTAAATAATTCTGTGTAACTGCCTCCAGATTTAAACGTAGTCTTTTAATCGTTCTTCAAATTCAATCATAAACAAACCGATTCAGTGCTGATTTCCAATTGCGGATCGGCATTGTCCATTTTTTAGACGCTTGTTGTATAGCCAGATAAACCACTTTCTTAGCTGACTCACCCGTTATCAGGGTTTTGCTGGAATAACCATTACGGCTGTTGCTGATACTGGAAGGTTGGTGCTTGTCATAACCGAGATGGTCATCAAGCTCGGCATTGAGAGCGGCCTCAACAGTGACTTTTTTAACATCTTACTGAAGTCACAGAGGTCTTTCTCTGTTTTGAGGGTTTTTGCTGCTTCTTGGGCGAAGGCTTCGAGTTCTTTCTTGTTCATAATTCACCTGTTTTATCCCATATGGGTTAATAATAGGCAATTACACAATCTTATTTACAGTCTCTGGATCCCAAAGTAAATGAATAGAAATACAGTCTAATATTGTAATGATTTTTTTTGCCAAATCTTTGCTACAGCACCTGTTTGCATATCACAGTGTTTTGTAACCTATAAGCAAAACAGTTAGGGGTACACAAGCATCATCATTCTAAATAGTATTTGTTTCCTATGGTACATCAATCGATCATCAAGTAGTTATAAATACATTTTGAAGTACATAAGGCTATAATAAATTATACCTTTTGTCATTTCTTTGCCATTTAAAAAACATAGTAAATTTAATTTCCTGGATTTATTAAACCAAATAGACCTTTATCTTTTATTACACTGATTAGATATTCTTTAATTGTGATTGCCTCTTCCATTTGAAGTACATCACTTAAAACTTTTTCACAATCATTACATTTCATAGTGCGAATAACCGATTTTATACGAGGCATACTAGATGAATTCATACTTAACGAATCAATTTTCATTCCCATCAATAGTATGGTTGCCAGTGGATCACTTGCCATCTCACCACATATCGTAACAGGTAATTGATTTTTTTTTGCAGATGATACAACTTGATATATAGCTGCAATAACAGAAGGGTGTAAGGAGTCATACAATTCAGCGACACGAGCATTATTTCTATCTACCGCTAATAAATACTGTGTTAAATCATTACTCCCAATTGATATAAAGTCGACTCTTTTTGACAATGCTGCAATTTGATATATCAATGATGGTACTTCAATCATTGCACCAATTTGCGGAAACGGTGTTTCAAGACCTTCTTGAACAATTTCTTGGTGTGCTTGATGAATTAGTGCTATTGCATTATCTATTTCATGCAAACTTGTAGCCATTGGTATTAAAATTTTCAAATTATGTGAATCTATATTGGCACGCAACATAGCTCTGGCCTGAACTAAAAATATTTCAGGTTGATCAAGTGTAATTCTTATACCACGCCAACCTAAAAAAGGATTGTCTTCTTCAATAGGGAAATAGGGCAATGTCTTATCGCCACCGACATCAAGAGTACGCATTGTAACTGGATGAGGTTTAAAACTTTCTATAACGTGTTTATATATATTTTCCTGTTCTTTTTCTCCTGGGAAAAACTCACTTTCCAAAAACGAAAACTCAGTACGATATAAACCAATACCATCTGCTCCACTTGAAATTGCAGGCTTAATGTCAGAAATAATACCAGTATTTGCATATATGGGTATATGAACATTATCTTTTGAAACCGAAGGCAGGTGTCGGTCGTCCCATAATTTTTTCGTGGCAAGTTGATCCTTAGTAACCAGAAGTTGATATTCTTTTAATCGTTTATTATCAGGGTTAATAAATATTTGCCCCGAATATCCATTGACAATAATTGTAAACCCATCGATAAAAGAAATGGGTAAATCATCTATTCCTAATACTGCTGCCGCTCCAAGAGCAGATGCTAAAATAGCGGTATGTGAAGTAGAAGAACCATTTACCGATATAATACCTGATAGTTTACCTTTTGGTACCTCTGCCAACATTGATGCAGTGAGCTCATGACCAACAAGTATAGAATTATCTCTGTATTTTATTGAATTTAAGGTGTTATTGTTTAAAACGTTCAACAAACGCTTACTTAAATCACGTATATCTTCTACTCTTTGTTTTAGATAGGCATCTTCCATTTCACTGAATGTCTTAATAAATTCTAGCATTATTTTACGTAAAGCACCTTGAGCCCAATTACCCTTTTTTATTTCATCATTAACTGCGCCAATGAAACTATTGCTCTCAAGCATGAGTAGATAGGCATCAAATAGAGTTGTATACGTTTCAGGGAGTGAATCAGATATACTCTCCAACAGATGTTTAATTTCACTTTTTACGGCATGAACCGCTTTCATAAAACGATGTTGCTCATCGCTGATATTTTCAACTGTTTTATCAGGAATGCTTTCAATAGATAAATTTAAATCAATAACAACTGCCGTACCTATGACAATGCCAGGGGCAGAAGGTATTCCTGTAAACTGAATATTCGTATTCAGTTTATGCGTGCGCTTATCAACTTTTTTTACCCCATCTATTGCTTTTAAATGTGTAATAACAACCGATAACTGAGTGGCTAATGTCGCACAAAACTTTACAATTTCTTCTTTAAAGCTTCGTTTTGAAGAATGTTGTACTACTAAGACGCCTAATACGGAACCATGCTGGATGATTGGAACCCCTAAAAAAGCATGAAAGAGTTCTTCACCTGTTTCAGAGAAGTAATGATATCGTGAATGAGAATGAGCATTGGCAAGGTTTACTGGTTCTGCACGTTCTGCAACAAGACCGACTAATCCCTTATTAAAACGAAGTCGGACAATACCAATAGATTGTTCTAAAAGACCCTCACTGGCCATTAACACCAATTCGTTGGTTTTGTCATCCATTAAGTAGATAGAACATACATCAACGGATAGGTTATGTTTCACTTGATTAACAATTAATCTCAAGGCATGATTTAAATCAGGTGCTTCATTCGCCTGTTGAATAATATTATTGAGTAATTGCAGCATTGTTAATCCTTATTAATAGATAAACCAGCATTATTAATTTTAATTTCAATAGGATGGCTGATATCTAGATGCACATCTTTTTGATAGTTATGAGATCAGTAGTATTAAACTTATCATTAATTCTTTCATTAATATCACTAATAGTATTTAAATGATAGTTTATATTATCAATATAGCATTGTAGCTATAATTCAAGGGTTGTATTGTAATAAGTTGCAGATTAAGAAAGAGCTGCTAATCTGAGAATAACATTTTAACAGAGAACATATTAATTATGCCTGAAAAAGAATCCAAGACCAGTTTTTATAATCAATTCAAGGAAACATGGCCAAAACTGAATTTTTTTGAACGATTTGAGTATCTCATATCTATAATAGTCATGTTTTTAATTTCAATCATTGTCATTGTTTCACTCATTCGACTTGGTATTAACGTATACAGTATACTGGTGACTAAGGCACTTGACCCACTAGATTTTAAGGTATTTCAATTGATTTTCGGTAATATTCTCACTTTGTTTATTGCAATGGAATTTATGCACTCCATTGAAGGAGGACTTCATAAAAAAGGCCATATAATTGAAGTTCGTACAATATTACTCATTGCCATATTAGCGATATCCAGAAAATTTATTGTCATGGATACAAAAGCGACGTCTCCTGAAGCAATGACATCACTAGCACTGATTTTATTATCATTAGGTGCCGTTTATTGGTTTATAAAAATAAAAAATCAGGACATAATTAAATAAACTTATGGGTGTTTTAACTGATTGTTTTAGTAATTAATATGCATTGATTTTTTATACTGTATTTTAGGTAAATTTATGAAAGATAATAAAGGGTTATTTTTTGCTTATCTCCTTGATGGAAAAGGGGGAGGAAAATCTATCAATTGGTCAGACATTAAAAATTGGACAGAAAATGATGGAATATTATGGATACACCTAGACTATTCCATAGCTGATAGTGAAAAATGGTTAATTGAACAAAGTGGACTCGATGAGTTGGTGGCTACTGCATTAATAAATGAAGATCCAAGACCACGTTGTACCATTTTGAAAGACGGTTTACTTGTCATGTTGCGTGCGTTAAATCTCAATCCTGGTGCCGACCCTGAGGATATGGTATCCATACGATTATGGGTCAATGAAAATCGTATTATCAGTACTAATAAAAGAAATTTACTGTCAGTTACCGATCTTTGTAATGCCATTAATGAAGGTAATGGACCCCATACCACTGGAGCTTTCCTCTCTGACATTGCTGAGCGTATTGTTGAACGAATGACCGATATTGTTAATGAGCTAGATGACAAAGTTGATTATCTTGAAGATCAGATTCTGAATATACAGAGTTATCAATTCAGATCAACTATTTCTGAACTAAGAAGAGAAGCAATCAATTTACGACGATATTTAGCCCCACAACGTGAGGCAATGACTCGGTTGTATAATGAACGTATCGCTGTGTTAAATGACATGGATAGAATGCGATTACATGAGGCCGCAGACAGTACGATGCGTTATATTGAAAACCTTGATACTGTTCGGGAAAAGGCTATCGTCATACAAGAAGAGCTAATGAGCCACTTGTCAGAACAAATGGATAAAAGAATATATGTATTATCCATGGTGGCTGCCATTTTTTTACCATTAGGATTTTTAACTGGTTTATTAGGTATTAATGTGGGTGGAATACCTGGTGCTGAAAATCAATCAGCCTTTTGGTTTTTTTGTCTGATACTAATAACCATTATAGTAATGCAAGTATTAATATTTAAAAAAATGAAATGGATGTAACTCTATTTATTAAGAACATTTAAATTATAATAATACGTATAGACTATATTGAATAATATGAAATAATAATTATTATGAGTATTTTTTATGTCATGAATTATTATTGGCTTGGACAGATGGATATATTCCTGGAACCTCTCTTTTTTGAACCCCAAAGCATAACCTCAATATTTGGTAAAAATAAAGTTGAAGTGCTTGCTCTTAGCAACGGTATTGTTATTGGTAAAACAAGCTCACCGTTAATAATTGTTTTTTATAAAAAATCGCAACCATAAAAAACCTAAAATCCCCGAAATTATTGAGGCAAATAGAATCCCCATTTTTGCAACTACAATCACTTCACTATCCCATTCAAAAGCCAAATCAGAAATAAATATTGACATTGTAAAACCTATTCCACCCATAAAGCCAGCTCCAATGATATGTTTAAAGTTTAAACTCTTTGGAAGTTTACCTATATTCAATTTCTGCATTAAATAAACACTACCAGTGATCCCAATCAATTTCCCTGCAACTAATCCAAGTGCTATTCCAAGAGCAATTGAATCTGTGAGTGCGTCATTAATTGAACTCCAGTTAAGTGGAATTGCTGCATTTGCAAGAGCAAAAGCAGGAATAACAAGATAAGTGGTTGGGATATGTAAATTACTTTCTAGTTTGTGTAAAGGTGAAATACCTACTTTATAGACATCACCCAACTGATGAATTAGCATCATTTGACGTGAGTCATTATTAGGTGAACTATTATTATCGTTTTGTTGTTTGTCAAATTGCTCAAGAATATCTCGTATTTCTTGGCTGAATTCATTAGATGAATAACGTGAATAAGCTGGAATGGTCCATGCTGCAAAGATCCCTGCAATGGTTGCATGAATACCTGAACCTTCCATTAACATCCAAAGTAACACAGTTAAAATAAAATAAGGTAATGTTCGTCGAATACCCATTAAATTCAGTGTATACATAATAATAATGAGAAATAGAGCAGAGCTCAGATATATCCAATTTAATTCTTCAGTGTAAAAAAGAGCAATGACTGTAACCGCACCAAGATCATCAACAATAGCTAATGCAACAAGAAAAGTTAAGAGACTTTTGGGGATTCGATTTCCTAGAAGTGCAAGTACACCAACTGCAAAAGCTATGTCGGTTGCCATAGGTATCCCCCAACCACGAGCACCATAACCATCACCATTTAACATGTAGTAAAATAAAGCAGGTACGATCATACCACCAATTGCAGCACCAACAGGGAGAATTGCGTTATAAGGATTTGAAAGATCTCCAGTTAATATCTCTCGTTTAATTTCAAGACCAACAACAAAAAAGAAAATAGTCATTAATCCGTCATTGATCCAATGATGAACACTATGTTCAATTTTCCATTGACCTGAAAAAAAACCAACCTGAGTATGTAGTAATTTTTCGTAAGGAATGACAAGTGGCGTATTTGCAATGATTAAAGCAATGATGGCACAAGTAATTAAAAGTATACCTGTTGTGGTTTGACGATAAATGAATTCTTCAAAAGGTGTTACAATTTTTTGGTATACTTTTTCCAACGGTGCATAATAACCTCTTTTACCTGAATCCATATGAAATCCTATTTATGCCCTATACTTTGTTTTATCAAATAAATACAATACGAAATCAAATTATTTACTTAAATTAATTGATAGTAAAGATTTTTTTATTCGTTTTCATTGAATATAGAAAGTATATTACTAAATTAGGAATATTGTAATGAATTCTATAGAACAACCAGCAAGTACAGCAGACATATTGAATTCAGTCGTTTCAGATATAAATTCTGAACGGCTGGAAGATTTAAGTAACAAACTTGATGAATTTCATCCATCAGAAGTAGCCAATCTGCTTGAATCACTACCACCTGTTAAGCGTAAAATTTTATGGGGGATTATTCCGGGAGAACAAGAAGGTGAAGTTCTCACCCATATGCGTGATGAAGCACGTGCGGCCATCATTGAGGAAATGAAACAAGATCAGTTGCTTGCTGCTGCCGGAAATATGAATGCCAGTAAATTGGCCAATGTATTAGGTGAATTACCAAATGATATCAGTGATAATATTTTTCAAGCGTTAGAAGATGATCACCGAAAACGTCTTGAAACCGTATTAAGCTATGATGAAAAAACAGCTGGTCGAATAATGAACACTGATGTTATCAGTGTTCGTCAGAATGTAACTCTGGCGGTTGTATTACGTTGGCTTCGCAGGCATCTTATGTTGCCAGTTCATACCGATGCTTTAATGGTTATTGATGAAGAAAATCGTTACCTGGGTAAATTACATTTATCCAATGTGGTCATAGGTGCTCCTGATGAGCTTGTTCAAAATGTGATGAGAAGTGATGCGAATTCAATTAAAGCCAGTTGTAGTATTACTGAAGTCGCTGCATTGTTTGAACGGCGTGATTTAATCTCTGTTGCTGTTTTAGATGAAAATGATCATTTATTGGGGCGTATTACAATAGATGACGTCGTTGATATTATCCGTGAGCAAGCGGATGCGACCTTATTAAAAAGTGCTGGTCTTAATGAAGAACAGGATCTTTTTTCTCCCATTTTGCCAAGTGCAAAACAACGTGGTCTCTGGTTAGGTTTAAACCTAATTACCGTTTTTTTCGCAGCCTGGGTGATAGGACAATTTCAAGAAGTTCTAGATGAAATAGTCGCTTTGGCTGTTTTGATGCCTATTGTTGCCAGTATGGGAGGGATAGCTGGCAGTCAGACGTTGACATTGACGATTAGAGGATTAGCTTTAGATCAAATAGCTAAATCAAACATAAAATGGTTGACGATGAAAGAAATTGCAGTAGGGGGACTGAATGGATTAGTTTGGGCTGTGACTGTCGCAATCGCTTCATTCATATGGTTTGATAATAAAGGGATTGCAATAATATTAGCAGTCGCTATGTTACTTAATTTATTGGCAGCTTCTCTATCTGGAGTTATTATTCCTTTGATACTTAATCGTATGGGAATTGATCCTGCGTTATCAGGTGCCGTTATTTTAACAACAATCACCGATGTGATTGGCTTTCTAAGCTTCCTAGGCTTAGCAAGCCTTTATTTGTTATGACAATGATAGTCATTATATCCACTTAAGATTATAAAAATGCCCCTTACTGCAGCTCAACAACGTATCCAACAACAGCGTCAATTATTAGAAACGGTTCTGTCCACGCCATTAAGATATATTTCATCTCAATGTGCTGATGTCATTGACAAAGACAAATCTATAATTAATGAAACACTTCAGTCAGGTATGAAGATGATACCTTATTGTCATTCTATCTATATTATGGATCTCAATGGTGAACAAATTTCCGATAGTATTGAACGTAATGGTGACGTAATAGCCTTGGCTGGACAAGACCGTTCTGAGCGCCCCTATTTAAATATAGTACCTACGGTTGATTTTCTTTTATCAGAATCATACATCAGCAATTTTTCGCGTAAACCAAGCCTGACTGCAGTACAGATTATTAGAGTTGACCAACAAGCTGTTGGTTTTGTCGCTGCTTTGTTTGAATTAAAAAATCTGCCCTTAACCGCGGCTTTATATGAAGAGCCTACTCATTGGCGACAGCTTAAAGGTGATCCCTCCATTCGTGGCACGCTGTTTCAACAACAAAGAACTGAAAGTGTTATAGACCAACATATTCAGAATGTAATGGCAGTTCTTCATGAATTAATAACCGAAAGGGGAATTTTTCATACTGAAATTCATTTTTCAAGTAACCGTGCAATTGTCTGGCCAAACAGAGTACCTTGTAAATATCATATTCTAACACTGGATGATTTAATGGATACGGATATCTGTCTGGCCTATGCAAAAAATGATTACTCTGAAAACTCAGTGATACCTAAAGAAAAAATTGAACAAATATTAAAGATGTTCATTGACTTACGATTTGTTGATGAGACGATTTACTTGCGTACAGGAACAATTAATACGCATAATGGTTTAATTGGTTTGACTTTTTCTTGTGATGGCTCACATTATATGCATTATGATGAATTTATAAGTAAAAGCCTGCTTTTTTGGCTCGGAGAAGCCCAGGCAGGTACTTCAATTATCCCTTAAAAAATGGTTAATAAAGTTTAAGTATTGAAATTTCATGATTATGTTTCTATTTTATGAATAGTCTCAGTTTACTGGAATTAGTGCTGATATTTATGGGTGAAAAATAATGTTAAAAACGTTTGATGCTTACTTTGAATCGATGAATCAATCATTATTATTACTCATAATGATTGCTGCCACTGTCTTATTGGGCTTTGTTGATTATTCTACTGGCCCAGAATTATCGTTCTCGGTGTTTTATACAGGCCCCATAATGTTAACAGTATGGTATGGGAGGGGTAAGAAAGGTCTCATTATTGTTTTTTTATCCGCATTAATATGGATGATAGTTGACATTATTGTCACTCAAACATATTCAAATCCATTAATTCCAATATGGAATACTCTTGCAAGATTAGGGTTCTTTTTAATTATTTTGAATTTATTACTTGCCGTAAAAAATAAATTGATTTTAGAAGAAAGTTTAGCCGATACAGATCCTTTAACTGGTTTAGCCAATCGAAGATATTTAATGGAGCAATTAGAAATAGAATACAGTCGAGTTAATCGTTATCCTGAGCCTTTTACCATTGCCTATTTAGATCTCGATAATTTTAAATACGTTAATGATACTCTTGGACATGATATCGGAGATATATTATTAGAGACTGTAGCCAGCTATCTTAAAGAAAATACCCGTTCTATGGATACTCCTGCTCGTTTAGGTGGTGATGAATTTGCCATTCTTTTACCTTATCTAGGTGATAAGTCAGCGATACCTCTTTTAAATGAAATGCATAAAAAATTACTTGAATTAATGAAAGATAATGATTGGCCTGTAACATTTAGTATTGGTGCTATTACATACAATAAAACAATGCCGACAACACGTGATATGATAAAAGCCGTAGATGATTTAATGTATGAAGTAAAAAAATCAGGTAAGAATAATATACGTCATAGAGTCTGGCCTGATTAAAATTATTTTATGGCGTGGACAATAAACTGCCTAATTTCATCATTGACTACTGGCATCTTAAATGCTGGAGTAACTAAAGTTGGTTGCTTCAATATTTCTTTGTCTATTAAGCGGCTTATTATGGGTAAATATTTGAGGGATGTTTTTCCAGCTAATAGATTGTTAAAATCAGGCGAGTATTCATAAGCATTAAGTATTTTATGAAACCCTTGAAGGTAAAGATAATCTTTTGTAAATCCACCACCACGATATACCCTGGCTGTGATGGTAAAAGCTAACTCATCAGGCACTTGATATTGCTCTTTCATTAATAAAAAAGTATTGCGAAATTTCTTTTCTTTTATCATCGACTCTACTGCTAAGACTCTCAGGGCCAAATTTTTAAGCCGTTTAATAGTCAAGAAACCTGACAGGTATTCGCTCAAAATTGCCAGTCCTTCCTGAGTCATAGTGTTTGCAGGACATCCCATAGATAGAATCTTCAAAGGTTGACTTATGGCATTTAGTGTTGTTACCAAATGCACACCAAGCTCATGATGTGATAGTGCCTTAGCTGCAGTCTCACTCATCTCGGCCGCACTATTTATTTTTATAGTGGTTCCAGAAACCAGAGCATTAGCAATCATGTTATCATCAGTTATTAGTTGGTATTCATAGCCTTCTTGATGAGCAAAATTGTGTAAAAGGTTTTCAATTTCTTTTGTGTTAAGACATCGTTCTGAAAAATTATTGGTTACTTCAGGCAAGTGCAAAATAAAGTTAGCATTACGAATGTCCTTTTCGGAGGGCTCACCATAGTAGCGTAAAGAATCATAGAGAAAATCACTGCTACCTATGGATTTAAATTGATCAACCTTATCGACATAGGAATCTATTACATCAGAATATAAAAGCCTCAAATCATCATCAATAATTTTTTCTAACGGTAAATTAAAAAGTTTTCTCTTTAAGGAAAAGGTATTAATTTTGTTTTTATGATAAATAAACTCAGGGCTTAATGAATGATTACTCTCAAAAAATATTGAACGTTGTTCACGATAATTTAACGGACCAATAGCATCCAATATATCGATATTATTCACCAGATCAAATAGTTTTTGATCGAGTGTTGTCAACACATTTTTTTGAGCCACTGAAATTGTTTCTTGCATTACAATGAATCCTTCTCAAGTATCACCTTTTTATAACATGTTTGCCTAAAATACTCTGATAAAATACCTTAAGTCAATTGTTCTTTATCTGTAAAGAATTAAGAATTTTTTTGGGGCAATTCCTTAATATAAATATCCTGTTGTGGAAATGGTATGCCAATACCTGCATCTTTTAGTGCATCCCAAATCGCAAACATGACCTGGGACTTTACCTTCAGCCGACTGAACTCCATCACATCCAGATAATATTGAATTCTGAAATTTACTGAGGAATCAGCAAACTCAGTCAATAAAACAAGCGGTTTGGGTTCAAGGGCAACTTCGGGCTGCATGATCACGGCTTCTTGAATAACAGTTTGAGCCTTATGAGGATCATCTTGATAGCGGATACCAATGATTAATACCGTACGTACTACATTGTTTGTACGTGTCCAGTTTATAAAAGCACTGCTGGTCAGATCGGAATTAGGAATAATAACGTCCTGATTGTCCCAGGTGGTAACCGTCACAGAGCGCATACCAATTTCTGCGACTTCCCCTTCCTTATCACCAATAGTGACCCAATCTTTTGTTCGTATAGGACGTTCAGCTAATAGAATAAGACCACTGACAAAATTATTGGCAATATTTTGCATGCCAAGACCAATACCAACACCCAGGGCTCCAGCAAACACGGCTAGACTGGTTAGGTTGATTCCAAGCACGTTGAGGGCAATTAATAAACCTATAAGTACTACGGTATATTGGGTAAAAACAGAGAGACTATTTCTAACTCCGAGATCAAGAATATGGCTGAATAGCCATCCATACGTAATTTCGCGACTCCATCGCCCCAGATAAAATACCAAAGCAATAAGTAAGATAGAACCCAGTAAATTTTGACCATTAATTGCGGTTTCACCAAAAGTAAAAAGTGTGTACTGAAACCACCCCTTTAAATCCATTCCAGTTTCTGGAGCACCACCAAATAAACGATATATTACCCAAACTGCAACCAGAAATAGTCCCAGACGTATCAGGAGCTGGAATGGTTCAACAATACTTTTTACCCAAAAAATGCCTCGTTCAGAACGCTGTATAAGCCTATTTTCAACCGTTTGTGCAAAATCCATTACCAGACCACGAACAATCATCCAGATGGAAATAACGACGATAAAAATTGATAAATGTAAGGCAACAGCCCAGGCAAGATTAATATAACCAGCAATACCAACAACAGCGGCAGTACATATTACCAGCGGAATGGCAAGACTAATTATTCCAATTAACTTTATCCAATAGCTTGCTTCCTTATTTTCACTCATTTTCTCAATCAGTAATTTACGAATACGTAGTGTTAAATAGGTAGGAGGCAATAGGAAGAACATAATCATACGCTCAAATAAATCCATCAGCTCTGGTGTAATCAGATCCAGAAGTCCGAGAGATAGGATAAAGCTGAACAATGACATAAACAGAGTGAAGTAGACAATCAACAGGTGCAATCCTGGTTGCTTCTCGCTCAACCCTATCGGTGAAGTCAGCATCCATCGGCTTAGTCTGATAATCATTTGTGAAATGATCCAAATAATAAAAATTGAAATGATAATGACGATACCTGATGAGATGATACCGAGTAGCCATGCAAAGATAATAATCAGGCCACCCAACAGAAAACTAAACTGGTTGGAAGAGAGCATATCACTGAATATAAAAAGGACTCGTTGAGAAAAATCTTCCGTAGACGAGTTATCCTGATAACGTGGCAGATACTTTAGAGCCAGACAGATAAAAGACCATAAAAGACCTGAAACAATCAAAAGGAATGTTTTTCCCAGGTCAGAGCCCAACAAAGTTGTCCACAAACTGACAAGAGTCTCACTCACAACCTGATGAATTTTTTCTGGCAGATTACTGATTTCTTTAAGCAGTAGTTGCCACTCATTTAGGGTATGAGGTAATTGATGACGTGCTCTTAGCCCACGTTTCTTTTGTTGCAGATAAACAGTATCAATTGTTTTAAGTTGTTCTTGGACATTTTGGCTAACTGAAGAAAGCAGTTCTAATTGATTAATAACACGAGCGATGAGTCGTTTATAAATGGATTCAGCATGTTGATACTCTTTGTTTCCTAAGGTGTCCAAAGAGATTTCTTTGGACACTACGTCAATTCGTTGTTTCAGAAGATTATTTTTAATGTTTAATAGTTCTATAAGGGCATTGGTCTGGACTTTCAGACGTTCTGCCTCCATAAGTATCGTTTGTAACTGATTAATGTCTGTAGTGATGATAATGTTGCTTATTGGTGTTTCTTCCAATTTTGCTTGGATCCTTGATGTCTTTAATCTGATGTCAATCAGGAAAATAGAATCCTCAGCTTCCAGAAGTAAAGCTCTAATATATTCCAGTTTTTCTGGAGAAGAAGAGGGATTATTGCTATACATATTAAACTTTGAACTGTACTCTTTAGCCTTTTGTTGCCAGGTTGTGCGTTCGTCACTGAGTTGTTTCTCAAGCTCTCCAAGATTCTGTTCTCGAAGTTGTTCTTGTTGATTCTGAAAGGCTCTTTGTACTTCAGTTAGCCATTGTTCTTTCAGCTTTAAACGCCCAGATACTAATTGTTTACGAGCATGTAACACGTTAAGCTGCTTAAGCTCAAGTTTCAATAATTGTTCTTTTTCAGACAAGCTTGCTTCAGTTTGAACTCTATCATTTTTTATTGCTTCACTTTGTTGACTGGAAGACAATGTTTGAATGCGGCCTTTTAAGGTATTGATTAAAGTGATGAGTGTTTCTTTTTGTTGATTTGACGTTATGATGTCCAACTCAATGGACTTCATTGAGGCACTTTCTGAGCCCACATCTAATCTGGCACGCTCGACTTCAGTCTGGTCAATGGAACGTGATATGAGTTCGGCTATACGTACCATCAATTTTTCTTGCTGTTCAACTAGATCGACGGACTCTCTGGCAATATTTGATGTTTCCTCTGCTAATGCTTTTAAACGCAGACTGATATCGTCATTATTTTTACTGTCATCAGTTGCGGTTTGAGACCAAGAATCATTGCAAGTTATGCATGATAAAATGAGCAAAAGCAGAGTAAAGAAAATATTAATTGCTGGTAATTTGTGGTTCATGGTTTAGTTCTCATTTTGTTTCACAATTAATCTAAACAAAAATAAGGAAAATGGTTGACGGTGTCTATAGATATCATTAATGTTATTGATATGTCATTATTATTAATAAATTTAAGCATTCCAGGGGATAACTGATAGCCAAAGAATATATCTGCACCATTAATCTTATACAGTGGATGGTCATGAAACTCGGCTTCATAAATACAGATCACCAGATTCAGCACCACCAATTTCTAGGCAAGGTAAGACGAACCTGTTGTCCTGCTCGAACCCCTTAGGAATATGGATATTTAGTGTATGCTTCACCTACTTCCTTAAATCTATCTTCCGCATCATTAACTTTACTGATTTCAGGGTGAAATTTTCTGGCCTGCTTATGATAAGCTCGTTTTATTTCTTTTTTTGTGGCGTCAAATTTAACACTCATAATTTTATAATAATCTTTATATTCCATCAGTTTATACCACAAAAAAATTCAGGATATAAAAGTAGCAGGGAGAGTGAACTCCATAACACTTTTATCTACTAAGACATTAAATTAAATACTAGTATAAATCAATTTATAATTATATTTTAAAAAATTAGCAAATAATATGAATTTATTAAATCAATTATCATCTAACATAATGAAGAATGCGAATTATAGTTTAAATCAAGTATAGAGCTGGTTGGGTGTTTTAAATTCCGGATATTTACGAGGACGTTTATTTAATTGTTTCATTAAAAATTTAATAATAACTAGACTAAGTTGGCGAGAGGTGACACCTCTTGTTCCATTTTTATTTAATAGTAGTGGTGTTTCTTCATCGATAGAAGGAAGATGGGATAAGCCTACGTGTTTTCGATAACGTACCAAGGCATCCAGTAATATCTGATTAACCGGCAATTCGGCAGGTTTATCACCTTTACCAATTACATGCCAATACCACTTACCGTTAGTGTGTTGATTAAAGCTGGCCATGGAGTGAGACGAAAATTCCCCAATTCGACAGGCTGTACAATAAAACATAATTAAAATAAATCGTAAACGTTCAAAATGTTTTTTTTGACTCGCTGTTTTTTGGGGTAAACCATCAAGAAAATCCCAGATGAAATCCCATTCCTGATGTGATAACGCATGAAAACTTTCTTGTTTCGTTTTTCGTGCTAATTTTTGACGATGCTTCTTATCTAAATTAAGCGGGTTAGTTGACAGATAATTGGCTGAGACCAAAAAATTCATCATGGAATTCAGTGATGCAATGGCAATCTTTTGACTATTAAAGTTAAGAGGACCAGAAAAGGGACGCCATTTAGAATTAAATTTACCCTCAGAATTAATCTGTTTAACCCCTCTAGACCCACACCAATGTTCAGAAGGGGATGCAATAAATTGCTCATAGGCCACAAAGTCAGCCAGAGTCACGGATGATAAGCTTTGGTTTTGTTCCAATAAACTCCATAACAAAAAACGTTCGATTTCCTTAGTATAAGTTCTTACTGTATGAGCTGAATGACGAACTGAATCAAGAAAAAGTTGTATGGCTTCCAGATCATTTTCAGCACCTAATTGATTAAATTTAACTTTTTCACGGTTAGGTCCGTTAATCAATAAGAAATTTACTAAGTTTGAACCAGTGGCATGAGATTTTAGAACAGAATTGATGGCTGGAAAGTTGGAATATTCAGGGTTTTTCACCAAATTGCTCTCGTTTATGTATATAAGAGTAACTATAACATAAAGGTCAGATAATTAAGATTATCTGACCTTTTTAAAGTAAATAATAACTAATATTATGATTTATGCCATAATATATATTATTAGTATTAAATAAAATTGTATTAGGTACCCATATTATGAGTTCTACACGAGATTTAGCCAGAGAAACAGCCTTTGAGATGCTAATGGAAGGTACAAAACCTTCAGTACAAAAAATTAGAGAGCAAATTGGCCAAGGGAGCGATAAAACTATTTTAGATGGGCTGAATGAATTCTGGGTGGAATTAGGACAACTCATACAGGATTGGAGGACATACCCAAAGTTACCTGATGACTTGGCAAAAGCCATGAATGAATGGTGGCACTTGGCTATGAAACAGGCTCATTCGTCATTAGATATTCAGCGAAAAGAAATGATTATAAAAATCAATGAAGCTGAAGCTAAGCAAGAGACAGCATTATTAGAGAAACAAGAATGTGAAAAAACCTTAGAGAACATTTCTCAAGCTAATGATGAGTTAACGGTTAAACTAAATGTCCTGAATGAAAAGTATCAAATACAACTACAAGATAATGCAAAAATAATGACACATAATGAGTCATTAAAAAAAGAAAATTACAAACTCAATCAACAGATCATATCAATGGAAAAAAATAACAAGGAAGCCTTAAAGCTATCCTATGATAGAGCTCAAGAGACAGAACAAAACTATGCAAAACAAATTGACTCATGGAAAATCCAAGCAGATAAATCACAGAATTTATTGTTAACTAAAGAAAAAGAATGGAAGAAAAATAATAATGATAGTTTGAAAAAGATTGAGGAGTTATATAAACAAATAAGTATATCAGATGAAACTATTCAAAAGAAAAATACTGATATTGAACGTTTAACCGTTACAGCAGATGATAAACAAAAATCAATAAAGCATTTTACACATCAAATTGAGATAACAAAATCCTCGTTAGCAAGCAAAGATAAACTAATCGAAGAGCAACAAACTGAAATTAATAATTTAAAAGAAAAAAATAAAACCAATGTAGCAAAAGAACAAACTTTAGAAGAGTCTCAGATGAAACTAGAAAAGAAGTTTGAAAAACTACTGGAAACTATCAATTCAAAAACATAGCCGAAATTAGATAACTAAAAAGGCATTTTTCGTAAAAAGTACAGGGTAATTACCCTGAAACTTCTTCAGAATTCACGAGAGAGCACCTGTTTAACACATTTCAAGTCTGTCTTATTTACTCCTGGTCCATATATAAATCTACCATTTTATCAATTTGGAAGATCTGAATAATTTTAATATATTCAATTGGTTAGTTACAGTTGTGGTAATTT
Source organism: Gammaproteobacteria bacterium (assembly GCA_026196615.1). Classification (GTDB taxonomy): domain Bacteria; phylum Pseudomonadota; class Gammaproteobacteria; order GRL18; family GRL18; genus GRL18. Next base: position 54,984 of record JAPHSW010000007.1, read on the forward strand.
TCCCTGAATATGCACGGACAGCCTTATTAAATATATTTATCCCAAGTACTGACTTTTATTATTTTTCTGCCTCAAGTACTGTGTTTTATTCGGGTGATCTGCCTCAAGTACATAGTTTTAATA
>JAPHSW010000070.1 GCA_026196615.1 Gammaproteobacteria bacterium
CTTTATCAATTTGGTGTAGAACCCAATTTTGAGTTCCAAAAGTAATGGGTAAGTCACTGAATAAAAATGGTAAAATCCTTAAAGACTTACCTATGAATAGTGATTAACTATGAGTTCTGCCCTACCGATATTAGCTTAGGTTATTGTTAAATTTAATAAAATTTGTATAATGAACTTGTCTTTATCAACTTTTGTCTGTATCAACTCATGTAAGACGGCAAGAGAATAATTGAAAATAGTGATTAAATGACTAAAATATTAATAGTAGATGATTCAGAAACAATTCGCATTCAACTAAAAACAGATTTAAACAGCGGTGACAATAATTATGATATTATTGAAGCTCATGATGGTTTAAATGGACTTGAAGTGCTCAATGCTAATAAAGATGTCCGACTCATTATCTGTGATGTTAATATGCCTGAAATGGATGGCTTAACAATGTGCGAAGAAATACACAAAGATGATGCACTGAACAGCATTCCAATTATCATGCTCACCACACAATGTAGCGCTGATATGAAAGCCAGAGGTAAAGAAAATGGCGTTATTGCCTGGATAACAAAACCTCATAAACCCAAAATGCTATTAGGTGGTATCAAAAAAATCCTTTCAAGACCATAACCCAATAATAAGTGCATACTATAAAAATAGCTCTTACAATATTACCACTCATATTCCTCCTGTTCTTAACAGGATTAATGAGTGGCTGTGACGAAAAAGAAACACCTAAAAAGCGTAGCTCTCGAGCATTACCCGCCGTTGAAGTAACCCAGGCTGAAATCCAGTCACTTAATCATAAAATGACAGTTACAGGTACATTAGAGCCTAATCGAACTGTACAACTTTATAATCAGGCACAGGGTATGCTAATCGAACTCCCCTTTCATGAAGGGGACAAGGTAAACAAAGATGATGTATTAGCTCGAATGGATGACACTATTTTCAGAGCTGAATATAATAAGGCCGACGCAACACTCAAGCAAGCCCGTGTTGACTACGGACGTCTGGAAAAACTAGCCAAAACCAATCTGACGTCTAAAGAATTACTCATCCGAGCCAAAACAAAAGTGGCACTGGATCAAGCAGAATATAATTTACAGAAAAAGCGCCTGAGTTATACTCAAATAAAAGCTCCCTGGTCAGGTATTATCAGTGAACGACGAGTTGAGCCTGGTGATGTGCTACCTCTACATACTCATTTTATGAGCCTAATGGATACCAATAGTCTTATTGTCAAAATCCCTTTGTCCGAACTTTACTTAAGTAAAATTAAACAAGGTGACACCATTACCTATCAAGTAGATGCTCTGGGGAAAAAATCATGGACAGGAAATATTTTACGTATCTATCCTCAAGTCAATGCCCAAACACGAAAGGGAATAATTGAGGTGAAACTGGATCCGGTTCCAGATAATGCCTTACCAGGACAACTGGCTCGAATTACACTGGTTACTTCTAAAGAAGATGTATTAGTAATTCCTCTATCTGCAATTCGTTACGATCAACAAGGTGCTTATGTTTTTACTTTGTTAGAGGATAATAAAATCAAACGACAAAACATTTTAACAGGTAAAAAATATCCTGAAAAAATGGAAATCTTAGAAGGTCTTAAAGCAGGTGACACCATTGTCAAAAAAGGCTTATTTGGTCTGCGCTCTGGAAAGCAAGTCAACGTGATAACTCATGCTTTAAAATCATAATTGTCTGGATGTTAAAAACAGATGTTGAAAAATAGCCAATCTCAAACAAGCAGTAATATTGCAGCATGGGCAATTAAACATCCTATTGGCGTCAATATGATAGCCTTAGCATTACTGGTTTTAGGTTTATTCATGCTAGACCGCCTTGGTGTCAATTTACTACCTGATATCATTTATCCAGATGTTAGAGTACGCATCGTTGATACTGGCGTACCTGCATCAATTATGGAAGACAAGATCACCCGTCAACTTGAAGAACAGCTTGCCATTACTGAAGGGGCCATTTCAGTACAATCACGAACCACTGAAAGTCGCAGTTCTGTTGATTTAAGTTTTCCTTATGGTACAGACATTGATATTGCTTTACGAGATGCGAGTAATCGTCTTGACCGGGCCAAACGTTTTTTGCCTGATTCCATTGATCCTCCTGTTATATACAAGCGTGATCCCTCTCAAATCCCTGTCATTGAATTCATTGTCAGTTCAAATAAAAAATCCCCCATTGATCTTAGAAGTTATGCCGATTACCAACTGAGTAAATGGTTTATTAATATTCCAGGTGTCGCTTCAGCAGAACTTGGTGGAGGCTTAGTTCGTGAGATTCAGGTTATTCTTGATCAACAACGTTTGATTCCTCATCAATTAAGTTTTGAAGATATTGAAACACTCATTAAAGATGAAAATCGTGATATCGCCGCAGGTCGTATTTACACTGAATTTGATGAACTCAGTACTCGTACGGATGCTCGTTTTAATTCACTTGATGAACTAGCTCAGTTGCCATTAGTCAATGAAGATACACAGCAGGTTGATGATGCGGTCAAGCTCAAAGAGGTGGCCGAAATTTTAGATACCAATGAAGATGAGAGAGTCAGTATTCGTCTCAATGGCATGGAGGGAGTTAAATTATCCATACAAAAACAACCTCAGGCAAATACCGTGGCAGTGGTTGATGCCATTAACCAACGTATCACACAATTAAAAAAAGATGAATTAATCCCAGATGACATTCAAGTAACTCCTGTTGATGATCAGGCTGTTTTTATTAAACACGCTTTAAACAATGCTTCTCGGGCAGCATTATCAGGTGCTTTCCTGGCTATGTTGGTGGTTTATTTATTTCTTGGCGACCTACGTAGAACACTCATTATCGGCACAGCCATTCCTTTAGCCATTGTCATCACTTTTATAATAATGGAAGTGTCAGGACTCACACTTAATATCATGACCTTAGGTGGTCTTGCTTTGGGTATTGGTATGCTAGTTGATAGTACCATCGTCATGCTAGAAAATATTTCACGACATCAACAGCAAGATAATCACTCATTAAAACAAAATACCAACCCTGCCCTTCAAGCAGCAAATGAGGTTAATAGTGCAATAGTGGCATCCACCAGCACCAATCTTGCTGCCGTACTTCCTTTTCTTTTTATGAGTGGCCTGGTAGGTCTTTTATTTAAAGAACTGATCATCACCATATCAGCAGCTATAGTGGCATCAATGCTGGTTTCTTTAACCGTAGTACCAAGTCTTGCTGCACAATTAAAAAAAAGAACCAGGAAAAAACCCAAAAAGATTTTTACAGCCATTGCTGCTACTTATGAAAAAATGGTCAGTTTTATTATTCATCATGGTTGGCTACCTTTTATTATTTTAATTCCTGCCTTATTTTTCAGTATCCAGTTTATTATCAATGAACAACAAATCTTTCTACCTAATATCGACGAAGGTCGTGTTTATTTGAGTATTTCAGGTGAGCCAGGTATGCGTCTGGATGAAATGAATCAGGTCGTTGATAAAATTGAAACTGTTTTATTAGAGGATAAAGAAGTTATTACAGTTTTTAGTACCATTGGTGGTAGTGTCTTTGGACGTTCACAAAGAGAAAGCAGCAATTCCAGTTCAATAAAAATACAGCTCACTTCAAGTTCGCAACGTGAAATGGATGCTCAGGAGTGGATCACTTTAATCAAGCCTAAAATTGCTGCTTTAAATTTAACAGGTATTAAAACAAGACTTTTTGTTCGTGGTGTTCGTGGTGTCCGCTTAGGCAAGAGTGATGAAAAAGTCAGCATTCGAGTTCAGGGGGAAAATTTACAAACACTCAATCAAATTGGTAATCAATTAGTCGAAAAGTTACGCCCAGTTGATGGTTTAAGAAATCTAAAACAAACTTATGAAGAAAATACCAAAGAACTCAAACTTAAAGTACGTCGTCAGCGTGCAGCAGATCTAGGGATCAAAGCAAGTGATATTGGTTATGCACTAAAAGTTGCCCTGGATGGCCTTGTCGTTTCTGATTATATAGAAAATGACCGAGAGTATAATATCCGAATTCGCTTATCACGTGCAGACATTTTATCTAACGATGACTTAAAACATATTTTGATAAAACACAATAATGGCCATCCTGTATATCTTAATGAAGTGGCGTTTTTGGAGTTTTCAGCTTCTCCTTCTGTTATCGAAAGAGATAACCAACAACGCATGGTAGAAATCTCTGCCAGCTTAGTTGATGATGACAAGCTGATTCAAGTTATGGATAAAATCGATGAGCAATTAAAAGACTTTCCTCTACCAGAAGGATATTATCTCTATAATGGCGGTGCCAGCAAGGAAATTAAAGAAGGCCGTGATATGAGTATGATTCTCTTTGCTCTGGCCATTTTTTTAGTTTTTGTTGTTATGACAGTACAATATGAATCCTTAAAAAATCCACTGGTTATTCTTATGGCTATTCCATTTATGCTCATTGGTGTAGCTGCAGGTCTTTATTTTCGAGAATTACCCGTTTCTATGCCCGTCTGGCTTGGCTTGATCATGCTTGCAGGAATTGTAGTCAATAATGCAATTGTATTGGTCGAGCAAATTGAAATCGAGCGTAAATCTGGTCAGCTTTTGAATCTGGCAATATCCAGAGCAGCTCGTTTACGTTTGCGCCCTATCCTTATGACGACTCTAACCACTGTCGTAGGTATGTTACCCTTATCAATAGGTTTAGGTGAAGGTGCCGAAATGCTACAACCACTGGCAGTTGTCATTGTCTGGGGACTGAGTTTCTCTATGTTGGTCAGCTTGATACTGATTCCAGTTTTATACCGTTTATTTCATTCAGAAACAGTCAAAGAATAAATTATTACTGGAATTGTAATTTATAATAGATTCATACTTATTGCATTTATTTAAGTTTTTTATCGGAAGTCAATACGAAAATATAGACATAAAATATGATAAACAAATTACATAAAGTTCTAACAACACCAATAAATTTAAAACGAAAAGATCATACAATAAATGATGAAGCTCTATTTTCTGAATCACAGCTGATCAGTCAATTTCCAGGTGTTCTTTGCGTCAAAGACTCTCATGGAAGATGGTTGCAAGCAAGTGATGAACTCTTAACAAGGGTTGAAATTGAACCCACCTCTTTTTTAGGTAAAACAGATAATGAGTTGATGGAGTATCCTAACTCTAATCAGAAATTACTTTCTTTAAATCATCAAATTGAACTTAAAGCATGGGAGACAGACTCTCAAGTTAAAGAGTCAATTTTATTAAAATATGAGAGTGGTGATATCATTGAGGTTGAACTGACAGCCATCCCCATTACTAAGACTATAAACTCTCAGTCAAGGCTTATTGTTTGTGGTAAATTTTCTAATCAATCCAATAAAATCCTGGATAAGCTATATCTCCTGGATTCAATGTTTAATTTTAGCCACCTAAGTTTTATCATTCTTGATAAAGATTTAAACATTATTAATATCAACAAAGCTTTTAAAACACTCACTGATCTTTCGTTTGATGATGTTTATGGTAAAAATTTATCTCATATTAATATTGGTAAGAACCATGAATTATCTACTCAGATTTTAAAGAGTTTTCATGATGAAGATTTTGACTTGTGGGAGGGTGAAATAATTTGCCCAAATGAAGCCAAAGGTGCCATTTTAGCAAAGCTTGAAATTACTAGAATTATTAATGAAGATAATATCACTTCACACTATTTTGCCACTTTGATTGATATTACTTTTCAGAAGAAGAATGAAAAGCGCATTAGACAAATAGCTCACTATGATGGTTTAACAGGACTATCAAATAGAGTTCTTTTTATGGAACGACTGAATCAATCATTATCTGAATGTAAGCGTCATAACAAAAGTTTGATTCTATTTTTTATAGATTTGGATAAGTTTAAAGAGGTTAATGATTCTTATGGTCATGATATTGGAGATAAAGTTTTAAAAGAGTCCGCTAATCGGTTTTTGTCTATTACCCGAAAAGAAGATATTGTTTCTCGTTTCAGTGGTGATGAATTTGCAATATTATTCATCTGTGAAAAACCCATTGGCCAAATCCTTTTTGAAGCATCCATTATTTCAAATAAAATTATTAAACAAATGTCCAATCCTTTTTTTATAAGTAACAAAGAAATATTTATTGGTTCAAGCATTGGTATTTCAATCTTTCCTGATCATGGTGACAGTGTAGAAAATTTGCTTAAAAAAGCTGATATAGCAATGTACGAAGCAAAAAATAGAGGTCGAAATAATTTTCAGTTCTATCGAGATGAGTTTTCAATTGCAACCAACAATCGATTGGAGATAGAAAAGAAACTACGTCAAGCGATTATCAATGAAGAATTTAAATTATTTTATCAACCACAATTTCTATTAAAAGATAATAAAATATGGGGAGCAGAAGTTCTTATACGCTGGTTTGAATTAAAGCAGGATTTTAAAAAACTAGTATCACCTGAAATATTTATTCCAATCGCTGAAGATTCTGGATTAATTGTCGAAATTGGACAGTGGATTTTAGAAAAAGCCTGCACTCAATTAAAATTATGGATGGATAGTGGCTTACCCATAAAACAAATTTCGGTCAATGTTTCTGCCAGACAATTTATGGATAGTGGATTTGTTAACTCTGTTTCTAATGCAATAAAAAAATCAGGTATTCAAGCTCAGGATTTGGAGTTGGAAATTACTGAATCTATGTTAGTAGGTGATATAAAACGTATTGAATTACAGCTTACACGGCTAAAAAGTATGGGCGTTAAAATAGCGTTAGATGACTTTGGTACAGGTTATTCATCATTATCTTATCTAAAAAACTTTCCTATTGATGTGTTGAAAATTGATCAATCATTTATAAAAGAAATGACCGCTGATTCTAAAGATGCCAAAATTACTTGTGCCATTATTGAGATGGGGCATTCACTGGATCAGAAAATTATTGCTGAGGGGGTTGAAAACGAAGAACAATTACTGTTTTTAACACAACGTGGCTGTGACATAGTTCAGGGCTATTACTATAGTATGCCTTTACCTGTAAATAAAATGACTGAGTTTCTAAAACTACCTCGATAAAGAGCTTATTGTTTTAAAGGAGACTAATGAGTACCCAATACAATACTGAGTACTCATTCAACTTCTTATTACGATTTACATCTTATAGATAAGATTGAGCTCATATGAACTTTGATAGTCTTCACCAACAAGTAAAATATAAAATTCACCTGGTGCGGCTAATTTACAACTTTCATCTGAACCGAATCGATAAGGTCGACAATCAAAACGACTGTATTCAGCAGTAGCACCTTCATTAATATAGAGATCAACATCACCCTGCCCCGTCATATTGGCAATAAATTCACCACTGGAAGCATTAAATGGCCCAAGATATTTTCTTTGACCTCTTCTCAAACTGCCAGAGAAATTCTTAGTTGTCATTTCAGATGAATTCGAATCTGTTGAACTATCATCCTCTGAACCTGAAGTCGTACCACTTGGGTCATTAACCACTAATAATTCATAAGAGGTGTTACTATTCGTATTATTAACAATCATTACCCAATAATCTCCAGAGCCAGATAATACACAGTTTTCATCTGGAGTATTAATCTCTGTCGATTTGCAATCATAAGAACTCTGAAAAGCCATTTTATCTCTTGCCACATATAAATCCATGTCACCAGAACCTGTCAGAGTTGTAACGAAACTGCCTGTCTCTACATCAAATGGACCAAAATTCTTTGTTTGATGTGGAAACAATATTCCATTAAGAACGGCTTCCTGAGGTCTTTGTGTTGCATTACATGCATTATCATACCAATAAGCGTTTACATTGTTGCAGTCACGTTGAGTATAACATGCCGTTATATCACCACTGCATTCTGTATCATCTTTAATGTTTCTTGGTGCAGGCGCATCAGAGTTAATTAATAAGGGCATCATTTGTTCAAACATTTCAGATGTAAAAGGCACTTGTCCAAGCGTCATCAAACCTCCCATTAATTGCATAAATTGTGATCCTGATTCCCAGGAATAAAGCATGGCTGAACTGGCCATCGCAGAAAAGAAGCGATCAGCATAAGGTGTCATATTACCCTGTGGATCAATCATCATTCCCATAAAACGACCAAACAAAGCATTAGCTGGTTCATTTGAATCAGGAACAGGAGGATGTTCTGAATCCATTATATAATGAGGAGCCACGCCATTTACAAAGCCATCCATAATTGCATATAGATTGTGATATGCTTGATTATTATGTTCTATTTCAGTTGCAGCTTGTTCCTCACACGAATAATCCCAAGATGGGCAAGTCGTACCAGGAATGGTCATTTTTCCAAGGAAAATAAAATCCATAAACGCTTGTGACATTTGTGGTTCTAACTTTTCCATGGCATTTAAAAAATCTGTTGCAGCATCAATATCACCAAAAACAGAATAAAACACACGTTCATTAGCCACCTCATTACCATCGGTGTCAGATTCTGGAGTTCCTATGTTCATAAAAACCTGACTAAAAGGTGAATTGGGTGTCATAACATCTGTCGCATTTTTAGATATCAACTGCCCCACATTTTTTGTCGTCTGTGTTTTACAGAGCATATTCCGACCAAGGTTGTCATAAAGATCATTATTAATTTTCTCAAAGAAAAAGTTTTTCAGAGTATTATGCTGTAAAGCCATATCTGTAAACTGTTCACCTAGTTGACAACCCTTACTAGTACCATCACCAGTTTCTCCCATATAAAAACCCATTTGACTGAGTAATTCTGGATTTTCATCCATAATATGCAGCATCCATTCAAGTAAGGATGGATTACCATCAGCACACTGCAATAAGTCTAAAGTCAGATCAGGATCTTCTAGTACCCCTGAAAAAAATGAACCTGCCATTTGATCAATATCCGGGCAAAACATACCAAAAAATGGCATAGACTGACACATATTACTCATCATATCTGCCATTGAATAAGCCATTAATCCTGCATCAGACATCATATTCATCATGCCTACTGAACAACAGTCAGTACATGGTAATTCAATTGCTTCACTATGATTTGAGGAAAAACTGAATCCTACCATAAGTAGAATAACGGATATTGAACGTGTGATTTTTTTCTTAGCTCGTGCAACGAAGTTAACTATACTAAACCGAAAAGTTTTATCTTCAGAATTGGATAGCTGACTTCCCCCCTTTTTCATTACTATCATTGTTATCTCCATATGATAATGAGTAATATTTTTTAATTTATAATTAAACTGGCAGCATTATATTTTGCTGCTTTTCAGTTAATAAAAAAGGAAATAAATATTGAGGAGAAATGAATACGACATAACAACAAACAAGCAGATAAAAAGAAAAAGATGAGTCAACAAATTTTTCTTTTAGTATACAATCCATTTAGTATTGAAAGTTGATACTTAACTCTCAACAATAATTCCTTTTTTTAATATAGGAACATAAACCTATTTCTGAGTCAATAAGGAAAAATATCAATTTCATACACCACAACCCTGTAAAATAGTCACTTCAATATTAAAAAAAACGAATGAATTAATAAAATATGTCTTTAACAATATAAAAATACAAAACTGGGTACTAACATCATAGATGATTTACAAATTCAATAACTCACTTTGTAAATTTATCTTCAAATAATCAATTAAGAATCTAAAAAATATTGAATACCGATCACATTTTAGTAACTTTTTAAGTAATAGACTCGATTATTTAATGCATCTTTATGAATCTGTTATATTCCCAAAAATCATCTATACTTTTCTTATCATCATTAAATAATTTTCAGGCTGACTTCATGAAAAAAATTGTAATAGTTATGTGCTCTATCTTCTTATCAATTCTTTCACAGAGCCTACTTGCAGAAGTATTAAGAATATCTCCTGAAGATTTGAAACAACAATTATCAAACAATGAACTAATTATTCTTGATGCCAGAAGCTTAGAAGACTATCAAGCTGGACATATTGAAGGGGCCTATAGTTTTCCTATTGCTCTCACTTATAAAAATCAAAAAATTAATGGGAAAATAAGTCAACCTGAAGATATCCAAAAATATTTCCGTACACGAGGTATTTCAAAAAATTCACAAGTGATTGTGTATGATAATGGTGATTTAGTCGATGCTGCTCGATTATTTTGGGTACTTGAAGTTTATGGTTTAAATCGGGTTAAGGTATTAGATCATGGTTTTGATGACTGGCAGAATAAAAGCTATCCAATTAGTCTCAAAACACATACCGCTTCACCCAGCCAATACATTGCCACTTTAAATCACAAACGATTGGCCAGTAAGTTCACAACTCAGTTGGCAACACGTAACAATAATCAGTTGGTTATTGATGCTCGAAGTCCTTCAGATTACGTGGGTGAAACTTCTTCTGCAAAACGTTTTGGCCATATTCCCACAGCACTAAATATTCCTGCATCACATAATATTTCTACTGAAGAAGGAATAGCCAGTTTAAAATCATTGAATCAACTTAATAATTTATATAGTAATATCCCTAAGGATAAAAAAGTCGTTATCTACTGTGCAGTTGGGCGTGTTTCATCAGCCAATTATCTGGCACTAAGAGAATTAGGCTATGATGTTTCAAACTATGATGCATCATGGAATGAATGGGGAAATGACTATAAACTCCCCATTGAAAAATAACTATATTTACTTTCAGGACAAACATCATAGTGTGGCAAAAACTCAGTATTCGTAACCAGTTAATTTCTTTACTCGCTGTTTTACTTATCGTTGTTGAATTAACAACTTTAGCTCTGGTCACCTGGTTTGATCAACAGGAACGCCGGACAATTGCCGTAGAACAAGCAACAACACTCGGTCGTTCCCTCAATAATGATCTACTCAAAGCACTTATATCACCTGAAGCCGATATTTATTCTGATATTGCATTTCGTATCAGTGGATTTAAATCGGTTGATGCTTTAGTGCTATTTAATGAAAATAATGAAGCAGTTTTAAGCCATGGAGATTTAGATTTTACCAGTGAGCTACAGGGCAAAAAATTACTATTAGGTCAATCCTGGTTTTCTGATAAAGATCGATTATTTCTTCAAATTCCCGTTCAGGCTGATGACTATGCTTTTGGTCAGGCACTCATTGTCATTAACCCAGAACAATATCAAACTCGATTACATGAACACTATTTCACCCTGCTATTAATCTTTCCCATATTATTATTTGTTGGACTCGTGATTGCCTGGAAAATCAGCTGGCTTTTTACTCGCCCTTTTCGAGCTTTAGCTTCTGCAATGAAAAACAATAATGTGCAAAAGAATGAATATCAAAGCATCTCAACAAAAGCTCAAAACGAAGTAAAATCACTTTTCGATGGTTACAACGAAATGATCAGTCAAGTTCAGAAAACCACTGATCTCTTAGATTATCGCAGTCGTCATGATAGTCTGACCGGTTTATACAATCGATACGCAATAGAACAAGAGTTGCTTGCTGTTTTAAAAAAAGATAGTAATAAATGTGATTACCATGCACTACTGAGTATCGATCTGGATCAATTTAAACTCATTAATGATTCCGTAGGCCATACTGCAGGCGATGAATTATTAAAAATGATTGCTCACCATATCAGTCATGATATGCCCAAAAATATTGTTCTGGCTCGCGTCGGGGGTGATGATTTTTTTCTATTAATAAAAGAGACTTCTAAAGACAACGCTATTTTAATTGCTGAGCAACAATTAGAACGTTTAAAAGATTTTCGCTTCTTCTGGGAAGGTAATGCAATTACAGTATCAGCATCCATTGGTATGGTGTTTTTTACTCCCTGTGAATACACACTCGAAGAGTTGATCAAAACCGTCGATATTGCATTTTATACTGCTAAAAATGCGGGTCACAACAAGCTTCATGTCTACAATGATCAAAATAAAGAAATCAAACAAACCAGCGACGATATTGCAATTGCAGGTTTTATCAAAGAAGCTCTTCAAGACGGCCCTTCTCGTTTTGAGCTGTTTGCTCAGGCAATCGTCCCTTTGCAATATGAAGATGACAAAATATCCTATGAAGTACTCATTCGAATGTGGGATAGCAATGGGCAATTCATGCCTCCTGATAGTTTTTTATCCACTGCAGAGCGTTATAGTATGATGGTGGATATTGATATTTTTGTCTTATGGACTTACCTTGAAACGGTTTGCCAGTATCCAGATCATATAGAAAAATTGCACTCCGCTCATATCAATTTGGCAGGCGGCACATTAAATACCTCAGACTTTCAAGAAAAAGTAAAAGAAGCTATTGAAACATTTGATTTCCCCTGGGAACGCCTCGAATTAGAAATAACCGAAACATCTGCAGTCGGTAATTTGGCACAAGCTTCTGAATTTATTAATTTTTGCCGAGGCAAAGGAATTGGTTTTGCATTAGATGATTTTGGCACAGGTATGGCATCATTTGAATATCTTAAAAACCTACCATTCAATGTCGTCAAAATTGACGGCAGTTTTGTTCGTGACATGCTAACTGACCCAGTTGACCATGCTATGATTCGTTATACTCATGATATTAGCCAGCTTCGTGATCAGGAAACCATTGCAGAATATGTTGAAACTGAAGATGACGTTAACGAGCTCAGAAAAATCGGTATCACTTATGGTCAGGGATACCATCTTGGAAAGCCCTACTCTCTTAATGATTGGTTTTAATTAAAAAAGTAAATTAAATAATTATTGATAGAGCACTAGAAATTTTTGATTATGCTGAAAACTGTTTTTCCTTCACAGGGAAACAATTTCCCACATTCCTGAGAATTTTCACTGGCATTCATATCCATATAATCTACTTTTAACTTCATGCCTTTATACATTGTAGAAACGCCTATACTCCAATCCTGATAATCATTAATTCCACCTTGCTCTGTATTTTTATCAAATTTATTCCAGGCATAGCGTGTTTCTAATGAAAAAACATCTTTCACCGGTACTGCAAGTCCCAATCCATAATTATAATATTCACCAAAGCCATATGAATCAGGGCTGTAATTGAAGGAAGCTTCTGGAGTCAAATATTTAAAACGATACTCCATGCGAGTTTGATACTCATTACTGGTATTATTCAGTTGATTATTCAGATCTGAGTTAAC
>JAPHSW010000064.1 GCA_026196615.1 Gammaproteobacteria bacterium
GGGTTTAATCAGAAACTTTATTAGTCTGAATAAACCTATGATGGTAAATCAGGAATTACTCCCGATTTAAAACCATATTATTCAGGTTCAACTAAATAAATAGTTACAATAAATAAGCAGATAGGCCTTGCGATAATAATTATCATTCCTTAAGGGCTGGCAGTGCCGAAGAAATGTAATCTATCATTGACCAGAGCGTTAAAAAGACGGCTACATAAAGCAATATAAATCCTAACTCCACCAGAGGAACCCCTAAAAGAGGCTCAGCATAAAGCAACCATGTCAGTGCAACCATCTGGGCTGTGGTTTTTATTTTGCCAATAATTGAGACCGCCACACTGGTTCTTGACCCCACTTCAGCCATCCATTCGCGCAAGGCTGAAATGGTGATTTCACGTCCAATAATAATGATGGCCGCTACAGTCATAAAAATAGAAGGATAATCCGTTGGATTTCTGTCCACTAAAAGTACTAAAGCCACTGCCACCATTAATTTATCGGCCACAGGGTCTAAAAAAGCACCAAAAGCAGAGGTTTGATCCAGCTTTCTGGCAAGATAGCCATCAAACCAGTCGGTGATCGCAGCAATCATAAAAATATAAGCTGACGCCTGATTAGCCCAATCAACAGGCAAGTAAAAACAGATAACGAACACTGGAACCAAAAGGATTCTAAAGGATGTCAGTAGATTAGGTATTGTATAATGCATAAAAATTTCAATTCACTTTAAGTAGCACTTAAATCACCAGTGCTTAAATTACAACGTAAGGCTCTCAAATATTCCCAAAAGAGCCGTAACACAGAAATTAGTGATAACAATCCATTAAATACTCACTAATCATGAAAATGGTCATATATTTTTTGTGCCAGTAATTTACTAATACCATTTATTTTAGCTAAATCTTCAACTCCGGCACGAGTCACTTCCTGTAGGCCACCAAATTGCTTCAAAAGTTGCTGTCTGCGTTTGGGGCCGAGTCCACTGATTTTTTCCAGCTGAGACGTTTTTCTTGCTTTGGCTCGTCGGTTTTTATGCCCGGTAATGGCAAACCGATGGGCTTCATCTCGAATGTGTTGGATAAGATGCATTGCTTTTGAGTTGGATGGGAGTATAACTTTCTCATTTGTCTCAGACAAGAGCAATGTGTCAAGTTCTGCTTTTCGACCTTCTCCCTTGGTGATACCAATAATTTGTACCGAGGTGATTTGTAGTGTCTGCATCACTTCCGTTGCCTGTTTTACCTGACCTTTACCACCATCGATGACAAGCAAATCAGGTAATTTACCTTCGATTTTTTTACTATCGTCATTCTCATTTTCTTCTTGTTTTGCAAATCGACGATAACGACGGGTTAAGGCTTGGTGCATCGCAGCATAATCATCACCTGGAGTGATGTTATCAATATTAAAGCGTCGATAATCACTTTTTAGTGGCCCCGATTGGTCAAAGACAACACAAGAAGCCACGGTTGCTTCACCAGAACTATGGCTGATATCAAAACATTCCATTCGTTCTGGCATGGTGTCCATTTTTAAGACTTCCTGTAGCTCTTCAAATCGTTTGACCACACTGGCACGATTAGACAGTCGACTCATTAATGCTGTCTGAGCATTTGTTTGAGCCATTTGCAGCCATCGAGCACGTTCAGTTCTCACCTTATCTCGTATTTCAACTTTATGACCCGATTGTTCATGTAGAATTTCTTCTATGATTCTTTGATCATCAAAGGGGTGACTGACCAATATTGTCCCTGGAATAAACCAATCAACTCTTGTTGAACTGATATAAAACTGTGCAATGAAAGCTGAGAGTAATTCTGATATGTTCTGATATTGAGCATTTTTTGGAAAAAAGCTTTTATTCCCCAGATTCAGACCATCGCGCACGAAGAATAATTGTATACAGGCAACACCCTGTTGATATTCAATGGCGATAATATCCAGATCACCTTTTTCATTACTGACGTATTGCTTTTCCTGCAAACGTCTTAAGTTCGCAATTTGATCTCGGTGTATCGCAGCCTTTTCGTATTCCAGGTTTTGTGCTGCCTTTTCCATTCCTGCCACCAGTTCATCGATGACCTGATTGCTTTTGCCTTCAAGAAACAGCACCGTATGACGCACATCTTCTGCGTATTCTTCTTCTGAAACCAGATCAACACAGGGTGCTTTGCAACGTTTAATTTGATGTTGCAAGCAGGCTCTGGAACGATTTTTATAAAAGCTGTCCTCACACTGACGAACGGGAAACAGCTTTTGTAAAAGATTCAAACTGGTTTTAACAGAATGTCCATTGGGATAAGGGCCAAAATATCGCCCTTTTTTGTTTCGTCCGCCACGATGAAATGCTAAACGTGGAAACTTATCTTTATCTGATAAAAAAATATATGGGTATGATTTATCATCTCGCAAGAGAATGTTATAGCGAGGTTTGAGGGTTTTAATGAGATTGTTTTCAAGTAAAAGTGCCTCACTTTCAGTATGAGTGATCACAATTTCAATTTTGGCAATTTGAGACACCATAACGGTTGTTTTGGGCGACTGTCCAGACTGCCTGAAATAACTACTGACTCGATTCTTTAAATTTTTGGCTTTGCCAACATAGATCACAATATCATTCGCATCTATCATCCGATAAACGCCTGGTTTTGTAGTGAGATCTTTTAGAAATGCATCAAGCTCAAAGAGTAAAGAAGGAAATTGTTTTTTTTTAGAAGACGCTTCCTCTGTCGAAAGCGATTTTGAAGTTGGATCTATTGGGAGTTCAGAGTCTTTATCACACATTAATAATGGTTTAAAAGTATTTATTTATAAAAAATAAAATCAGGCACATCATTAATGATGTGCTAAATTTTAAACGGTATCATCAATTAAACCATACTGCATTGCCAAACGTGTTAATTCAACATCATTGGTTACACTGAGCTTATCAAATAAACGATAGCGATAAGTACTGATGGTTTTAGGGCTCAGATTAAGTTGTTCTGAAATTTTTTGCCCTTTCATGCCTTGCATGCTCATCATCATGACTTGCATTTCACGCTGTGATAATTTATCAAACGGATTTTCTTCATCAGGCTGAATGTTCATTGCCATTTTCTGAGCAATATCAACACTGACGTAGCGTCTGCCATAGAATACTTCTTTAATGGCGTGAACGATTTCATCAATATTGCAGCCTTTGGTCAAATACCCCATAGCGCCTGCTTTAAATAATTGTTGTGGAAAAGGTTCGCTATCATGAACGGTGACAACAATAATTTTTAGGTGTTTGTCTTTAGCTATTAATCGACGAGTCGCTTCCATACCGCCAATACCCGGCATGTTAAGATCCATCAATACAACATCGACATGTTCGTTTTGGGTAAAGTCAATTGCGGCTTCACCTGTTTCAACTTCCCCGACAACTTCCAGGCCATTGATATCATCAATTAAACGCCTTATCCCTGTTCTGACCAGTTCGTGATCATCAACGAGTAAAACTTTTATCACTGTCATCCTCCAGGCTTTGTTATTGGTGTTGCCTGTTACTTTAACGTCCTAAGTATAGATTATTTGTTAAGTTTTTTTAGTCAATATAAAAAAAATCCAAGCAAAATAAACTATTACATCCTCTAAGTTTGGCTAAGTTTAACTTTTTTAGAGACAAGATGCTACAGTAAAACTATTAATATCACTACGTATTAATATGCAATGTAATAATCGGGTCTTTTTTTGCAAAGAGTTTGTCGATATATTGTATAAAAATGAATGTATTTAAGGACTTATTCCTTAAATGAAATATGAATATTTTTAAATAGTGACTGTTAGTTAAGTGGGATTTTCCTTGAGATAGCACAGTACCTTAAGTGTTTTCAAGAAGCAGATGCCTGACGAACGATTGAGACAAAAAAACTTCAAATTAACAGGTACCAATTCAACTATTCTCTTATATCATTGATTAAAAAGAAATATATTTCAAATTATTGAAATTCAGACACAACAATCGTTTTTTTCAATTATTACAATCGAATTAATCTGTTATACAAATCATCATATCCCTTCTACTGTTAAAATATATTTAATTTAAAATTAACTCATTAAGTTCTGCCTGACATGTAAGTGATCAGGATCGTTCATGTGGTCATATGAGATTGCCGTAGATTTAGATTAAATATCATTTTAATTTCAACCATTAATTTGAACCAAAGGAGAATCAAAATGGACCTAAAAGGCAGTCAAACTGAGCAAAGTTTGAAAGATGCATTTGCTGGTGAGTCACAAGCAAACCGCCGTTATCTGTATTTTGCAGGAAAAGCGGATATCGAAGGTGAAAACGATGTTGCAGCGGTATTTCGTTCAACGGCAGAAGGTGAAACGGGTCATGCCCATGGACACCTGGAATACCTTGAGCAATGTGGCGATCCTGCTACTGGATTACCATTTGGCAGCACCGAAGATAACCTGAAAACAGCAATTGCTGGTGAAACACATGAGTATACTGATATGTACCCAGGCATGGCTAAAACCGCTCGTGATGAAGGTTTTGATGAAGTGGCAGACTGGTTTGAAACTCTTGCAAAAGCAGAACGCTCTCATGCAAATCGTTTCCAGAAAGCCCTTGACGCAATGTAAGTCATTTGGAAAAACACTGAGCTAATTGAGACAAGACTGAGCCTCTATTAAAGAGTTGGCTCAGTTTTGCTCGATCAGTAAGTCTTAGTCAACACAAGGAATTCATAATGGCTGTTATAAAAGAAGGCAATCTTGAAGCACCAACTCGACATCCTATCAAATGGAAAGACGCTGACTATTACAATAAAGAATCACTTTTTATCGAATTAGAACGAGTTTTTGACCTATGCCACGGCTGTCGACGCTGTGTCAGCTTATGCAATTCATTTCCAACTTTATTTGATCTCATTGATGAGTCTAAAACCTTTGAAGTAGATGGTGTTGCTAAAAAAGATTATTGGAAGGTGGTTGATGAGTGCTACCTCTGTGATTTGTGTTATATGACCAAGTGTCCTTACACTCCCCCTCATGAGTGGAATATTGATTTCCCTCATCTTATGTTGAGAGCTAAAGCGGTTAAGTATCAACGAGGCGATGTCAAACTACGTGATAAAATTTTAACCAGTACCGATGTGGTGGGTCAATTTGCTGGACTTCCCATTGTTGCTCAAGTGGTTAATACCGTTAACAAACAAAAATCAGCACGCCAGGTGCTTGATAAGGTTCTGGGAATACACCCTGATGCTAAGCTACCAGAATTTCAGAGTAATCATTTACGAAAACGTCTATCCAGTCTAAAAGATCTTAAAGTTACAAATCCAGAGCCCGCAGGTCGTACCAGTGGTAAAGTTGCTCTTTTTGCCACCTGTTATGGCAATGTCAATGAACCTGAGATTGGAGAAGATCTGGTTACTGTATTTGAACATAATCAAATTCCTGTCACCATTGCAGAAAAAGAAAAATGTTGTGGTATGCCAAAGATGGAATTGGGCGACCTGGACTCTGTTGAAAAAGCTAAAAATGCCAATATCCCTGTTTTACTTAAGCTGGTCAATGACGGCTGGGATATTATTGCTCCTGTTCCCTCCTGTGCTTTAATGTTTAAGCAGGAATTACCTTTAATTTTTCCGGATGATGAAGACGTTCTGAAAGTCAGTCAAGCTGTATTTGATCCCTTTGAATATCTGATGATTCGTCATAAAAATGGCAAGTTGAATACCCAATTTAAACAGCCATTAGGCAAAGTGGCTTACCATGTGGCCTGCCATCAACGTGTGCAGAAAATAGGTATGAAAACCCGAGATATTTTGCAGTTAATACCGGACACAGAAATTAAGTCCATTGAGCGTTGTTCTGGGCATGATGGTACTTATGCCATTAAAAGTGAATTTCATAAAGCAGCAATGAAAATAGGACGGCCTGTGTTTAATCAAGTAAAACAGTTTGATGCTGATCATTATGGCAGTGATTGTGCAATGGCAGGACATCATATTGAAAATGGTCTGAATAATGGACAAAAGCCTGAACACCCTATCACGCTCTTACGTAAAGCCTATGGCCTATAACTCACTATAAAACAAAAAGGATTAGTATGATGACAGCTTTAAAGCGCGACGATCTCTATAGCCTGGAAGATTATGCAGCCATACGCTCTGATTTTCGAAGCAAGGTAATGGAACATAAAAAAATAAGACGAGTCCCCATTGGTCCTAATGCCACTTTATATTTTGAAGATCAGCTAACAATGCAGTACCAGATTCAGGAAATGTTGCGTATTGAACGTATTTTTGAATCAGATGCTATTAATGACGAGCTTGAAACTTATAATTCATTGATTCCAGATGGACATAACTGGAAAGCCACTTTTATGCTTGAGTATTCAGACGTAGAAGAACGGCAAAATGCCTTGAAGAGCTTACAGGGAATTGAAAAAACAATTTGGGTCAAAGTAGGTGATTGCGAATCGGTTCATCCCATTGCCAATGAAGATCTAGAAAGAGAAACGGAAGAAAAAACATCAGCAGTCCATTTTCTTCGCTTTGAATTCAGTCCGGAGATGGTACAGCAGGCAAAAAACAATGCAAAAATTAGCATGGGTATTAACCATAAGCATTATAATGAGCAAATCGATGAGCTAAAAGATCCAATAAGAGAATCTCTTGTGGATGATTTTTCTGATCCCAATTAGTTTATGAACAAAATGATTCGTTCGAATTTGAGTCGATTATAGAATGGCGAAAATTTGGATAATACTTATTTTAAAAAGATAGAAATAGTGTAAAAAACATCTGAATAGAGACTTGAGTAGTACCATAATTATGATGAATTATGGTTGTTTGCATAAACAGTCGTTATACAATTTTTATACGACTATCTATGTAACTATCAGAGTTTTTAAACAGCCTCTGAAAGCCTTAAATAATGGCGATGGGCGAGGGATTTGAACCCCCGAAGGTTTTAACACCTTGCTGGTTTTCAAGACCAGTGCTTTCAGCCGCTCAGCCAGCCCACCGTCGAAAGAGAGGCGATTATAAACAACCTTTTTCAGTTTTGCTAGCCCTAATGTAAAAAAAATGAATTTTCCTTGAAATATGCTGTCATAGATAGCATATTGAAGATAATAATACTAAAATTGAGTGATAATCTGTTATCGTGTAACAAACCTTTAACATCACTAGGTTTTATTACAGTTTTTTACAATAAAGAAAAGCCAGGAGGCTAATCAACAATGAACCGACCAGTAGAACTTGCACAATCGCAATCAGCTGTTCTTGAAGTTAACAAAGTACTTAAAAATACTTATGCATTACTTTCCGTGACGTTGCTTTTTAGTGCGTTAACAGCTTTCATCTCTATGCAGATGGAAATGCCAGGATTTATGCCTTTAGTCGCTACATTTGGTGCATTAGGACTCATTTGGTTTGTCTTGCCACGTACTGCCAATAGTGCCGCAGGTATTGGTGTTGTTTTTGCTATTACCGGCCTTCTTGGTCTAGGCCTTGGTCCGATGCTTAATAGCTATCTGCAAATGTCAAATGGCAGCCAATTAATCATGACTTCTCTTGGTGGTACAGGCGTTATCTTCCTGGCACTTTCAGGTTATGCCCTCACTACAAAGCGTGACTTTAGCTTTATGGGTGGCATGCTAGTTGTAGGTATGGTTTTAGTTTTAATCGCTGCATTGGCAAATATCTTTTTAGAAATTCCAGCATTATCTTTGGCAATTTCTGCAATCGTTATCGTCATTATGAGTGGTTTCATTCTTTATGACACAAGCCGAATCATAAATGGTGGTGAAAGAAACTACATCATGGCGACTGTTGGTTTGTATTTAAGCATTTATAATATCTTTGTTAACCTACTGATGTTATTAGGTGTTATGTCTGACGATTAATTTGTCAGCTGCTAGAAAATAAGCCCCCTCCTTCTCAGATTCATTTATTGAATAATCTGTGAACTGGGGGCTTTTTATTGTCAGTTTTTACAATATCGATTGATACAATACCTATCTCATTCCTTAACAACATAATCTAATAACAAGGCACACTTATTATGGATTGGATGAAAATTTTTTCCGCACTATTAATTATTTTAATGTTGGTATATATCGTACCCAGAGCTAAGGGCATGCTAAAAAACAGTCCCAAAGCTTCCAATAATGATATGGTTGCTGCATTAATACCTCTATTGTTAGTAATCGGCTTTGTCTTTTTATTAATTAAATCCGTTTAATGAAACACTCTTTGTACTGTGCTCATTAAGTTCTAAGTAAAATGTCCAAATTTACAAAACCAGAAACAGAAGATGAACTTGAAACTCGGGTACTTGAGCTTGCGGGACAAAAACTGTCTCATCTTGCCCATCAAATCCACTGGCCTATTCCTGAAAACCTCAAACACGACAAAGGCTGGATTGGTCAATTACTTGAAGTTCATCTGGGTGCCTCTGCTGGTAATCTGTCAGAACCTGACTTTCAAAAAATTGGTGTGGAATTAAAAACCATTCCTCTTACAGCCAAACATAAGGCTAAAGAAACAACCTATGTCTGCACTGTCCCCCTCATTGATAATATTGGTATGACTTGGGAAAACTCCTGTGTTTATAGCAAATTATCACGAGTACTCTGGTTACCCATTGAAGCTAACCCTGAAATTCCAGTGGGTGAACGCCGGGTTGGCAGAGGCTTTATCTGGTCACCCTCAACAACACAAATGGATGATTTAAGAAATGACTGGGAAGAGTTCATGGAGCTTATCAGCCTTGGACAAGTTGAAACCATTACAGCTCATCTTGGTGAATGCCTCCAAATTCGTCCCAAGGCGGCCAATGCCTCTGTTGTTACAACCGGTATCGGTCAAAGTGGTATGAGAAAACAAACCCTCCCCCGAGGTTTTTATCTAAGAACTTCATTTACCAATCAGATCTTACAGTCCGTTTTTGATTCTTGATTGCTCATCTAAAATCAGTACTTGTGTTAAATAATGTGATGTAAATCAATTAAAACAACACTATTTAAGACTATACTGATATACATAATAAAAATAACGGTTTTATATTTTTTTTGATAACAGGCGGGGCATCAGGATGATGTCAGTTTGTAACTATAGGTATTGTATAGTGTGTATTAAAGCAGGTAGTAATGAACTTGCGTCGGTGAGAGCCTTAATGGATATGAGTCTCAATGCATTAATAGCCGACACATTTGAAGTTGAAATTGACGAGATTGGAAATGAACTTGAGTTGCGCAATGACTTAGGGATGAAACAAACTGAAGAAGTAGAGCTGAAAGAACACATTTCAGAATACTTTGATGGTTTGCAGGTGGATATGAGTCATATGGTAACCATCGGCGATCTGCACGAATTAGTCGTTGATCATGAGTTCGAAGACATCGCTGAAGACTATTTTAACTAGTAATTTTTTAACTAGTAGATAGTACTTAAAGCATTTCAACTCATATACTAATCTTAAGGATTAGCGGAGTTTGTCGTCTCTAAAAAAGTGGGTAAACTATCCTCAAAACCAAATTTTTTGAAATCACTCAATTTTTGTGGATATAAAATACCATTAAGGTGATCGACTTCATGCTGAATAATACGAGCATGAAAGCCATGTACAGTTTTATTTACTCGCCGCCCTTCCCTGTCATAAGCTTCATAGCTAATTCTTTTTGAGCGTTGTACCTGACCTCTTAATCCAGGTAAACTCAAACAACCTTCCCAATCAAACTCATTTTGAACAGAATAATCAATAATTTTAGGATTAATTAATACATCCAACTCTATGTTGTCTGCATGTGGATATCTAGCATTTTGAGCCACTTCTAGTATCACGATTTGTTTTGATACACCGATTTGAGGTGCAGCTAAACCAACCCCCTGATAAATTCTCATGGTTTCAATCATATTGACAATAAGAATTTGCAATTCTTCTGATTTAAAATCAGTCACAGGTGTCGATTTTAAGCCCAGTTTAGGATCACCCATTTTGATTATTTCTAGAACGGCCATTTATTTATCCAATTATTTAGAAAATCAATCATTATAGTATAGCTTTCCATTGCCCTATTTTGCATAATGTATCGCTTATAAAACGAGATCAATTAAATTATGAGAACTTTTTTCAAAACTTGCTTTTATTTCTTTCTATTATTGACTGCCAGCATTACATTACATGCTGAAGAAGAGGCGACATCAGAGCAAGCAAATACTGAACAAAGCAGCAAGCCCGTAAAAAAACAATATTATATTGTTGAAGTTATACTCTTCAAACACTTAAATGAACAGGGAAAGCTGGACGAATTCTGGACTAAACCTGATGTTTTTAATCATTCTTTAAGTCAAGGTGTTGATTTTAATAGCAATACAACAACAGAGCCTGTTTTAACAGATGATAGTCCCGCATTGGCAGAATACGATCTACAAAATAAACGTTTTTTGCCTTTAAGAAATGGAGTTGCAGCCACATCAACTGCAAATTATAAATTATCAGATTCTGCAGCTCATCTACGCTATTCGCCTAATTACAAATTACTGGCTCATTTTGGTTGGACTCAGCGTTCATTATCAAAAAATAGAGCCCTACCTATTCGGATCAACTCAAATCAATTTTCGGACAGTCTAATACCCAGTGGCGAAATTAAACTGTATGTCTCACGCTACTTACATATGCTGGTTGATCTTCAAGCGTCAAAATGTGATTACACCAATACTGAAAAAATCAGTGATGAAGCTTTAGATAAACAATTAGAAAGTGGGCAGTCAAAACTTGAAATAGAGGCAGGTTTGCAAAACACGGGAACAGACACCACTGAATGCGTCAATAATGTTTATAAGTTCAAGCAAAATCGAAAGATGCGCAGTCGCGAGTTACACTATATTGATAATCCTGTTTTTGGCATGTTGGTTTACGTCACTCCTTTCACTATAGACAATACCAATACGGCTAAAACTGAGTAGATAAAATCAACTTTAGGTGGAAGAACTATCCCACCTAAATTGCTTTGTTCTAAGGCCTAATTAAGGCTATCAAAAATTGTTTCAATAAGTCGACGTGTTTTATCCATACCAACTTCAACATTTTTTTCAATGGCTTCCATGGTGATTAATTCATCACTTAAACCTGCAGCCCAGTTAGCATTCACACAAATAGATGCGTAATCGATTTCAAGTTCTCTTGCCAGAGCCGCTTCAGGCATACCCGTCATACCAACAATATCACAAGCATCTTTTTTTAAGCGCTGAATTTCTGCCGCAGTTTCAAGTCTTGGACCTTCAGTTGCCGCATAGGTCGCACCATGAACGATATCAATTTGTTTCTTTTGAGCCGCATCTAAAATAAGCTGGCTTAACTCCTTGCTATAAGGATATGAAAAATCGATATGAGTAACATGGGTCAGATTTTCTTCAAAAAAGGTATTAATTCTTCGTGACGTATAATCAATAATTTGATCGGGTATCACCAAGCTACCTGGAACCATATCATCACGGATACCACCAACGGCATTAACCGCAATAATAGCGGTCACCCCAGCCTCTTTTAGTGCCCATAAATTGGCACGATAGTTAACCATATGAGGTGGAATATTATGAGTATGACCATGTCGTGCAAGAAATACGGTTTCTAAGGTCTGCTCTGAAGAAAGAATATTCCCATAGGCTAAAGCAGATGACGGCTCACCAAAGGGTGTTGTCACTGTTTCGCGACGTACAACATCTAAATTTTGTAATGATGTCAGCCCAGTACCGCCAATAATAGCCAGTTTATCTAATTTTTTCATTTACTAATCCCAGTCATTTACATCCCTTTTACTGCATAAATACCAGGCGCATTTCTTAGCATACCTTTATAGTCCATTCCAAAACCAAAAACATAACGATCAGGTACTTCCAGGCCAATAAAATCTGAACTGGTATTATTTTTTCTATCATGCAGTTTATTGACCAGCACTGCAGTATACACTTTATCAGCACCTTCTTTGTGGCAGTAGTCCTTTATTAGCTCTAATGTGGTTCCTTCATCATGAATATCATCCACGAGTAACACAATTCTATCTTGTATCTGAATTTTAGGGGATGCCAGCCACTTCATTTCCCCTCCGATTGTTTTATCTCGATAGCGTGTAGCATGTAGATAATCTATCTGTAATGGAAAATCCAATTCAGGAATCAGCATTCCCATTGGAATCAATGCACCATTCATTATTCCCATAACAATGGGGTTACTATCGCATAGTTCCTGGGTAATCTCTTTCGCCCATTTTGATATCGCGTTGGTGACTTCGTCTTTTGTGAAAAGACAGTCAGCTTCGTCTCTTACTTGTTCGCATTCTGCAAATAATTGATTTAATTCATTCATGTAATGGTCTTAAAAAAATAGAATATTTTGGTGTGTTTTATATGGAAATAAATTTCCTATAAAACCTAATCACCAGGATAATGTTTTATACGGAAATAAATTTCCTATAAAACCTAATCACTAGGATAATGTTTTATAC
>JAPHSW010000125.1 GCA_026196615.1 Gammaproteobacteria bacterium
ACTTTATCAGTTTGGAATGGAACCTAATTTTGAGGTTCAAAATTAATAGGTAAGCCACTGAATAAAAATGATAAAATCCTTAAAGACTTACCTATGAAAGTTTAATAGGACCCATAAATTTATCATTCAATAAGCTTATGGGCTCTTTTATTGATGTAGCCTTTATGAGACAGAGACTTATACTTTTCCCATTGCTTCAAAGCTTTTAACAAATGGGCCAGCCATTCTTGGATCTTTAATCATTGATTTAAAATCACCAGTTTTGAATTTCATTTTACCTGTGGTGACGGCCATACCCATGCCAGCCATACCAATGCCACTGCTCAACCATTTATCCCAATGTTTTTCATCAGCTCTAATGTCCCAGTTCAAATCCTGATCGTTATAAGTCCCAGCATCTATGATTTCACCATTAATGACAGAAATAAAGCCACGAGGCTTATCTTCACCTGGCACACCATAACCAATGGCTGAGTTAAATTCCAATTGAGCTAAAGCATCTTTTAGTCCAGGTTCATCATTCCAAACACTTTGAAATGTTTTCATCCAATCATCACTGAATAAAGTCGCCATTAAAATTCTCCTAATATGGTTTTAAAAAAAATGTAAGTAAAATTAAGCAATCTCTAAATTAGTTAAGAATAATGACTTTAAGAAAATAATTTTCATATAAACTCATTTGTCTTAAGGCTAAGTATTCCCCAAAGAGTTTACTTAAATTAAAAAATTAGCTGTGTGAATGTTCACTCCGAGGCGTATTGCAACATAGAAAAAAAGTTTAAGTCATTAGAAAAAACCCTAATTGACTAGAGTAAACCACTTTAATATATGTAAGTAGTCTATGTGTGCAAGACTCGGCTATTGTTTGTGAAGATGGAATTGAAATGAATTTTTTTAGCTGAAGGGGTATTTATGATTGTGTTACTGGAATGATAAAGCTAAATTGTGCTTTTTCCTGAGTTTTTTTGTCTTTATTCTCAGCCCAAATTTTGCCCCCATGAGCTTGAATAATATTTTTGCACAATGATAAGCCTAAGCCTGTGCCACCAGAAATTTTATTGCTGCTTTGGGCAAATTTTTCAAAGATAAAATCCAACTGATCTTCGGGAATACCAGCCCCTTCATCTTCTATGCTGAATTGAATAGCATTCTTTTCCTGATATATGCATGGAGTAATTGAGATATAAATATGTCCACCATGGGGTGAATATTTAATGGCATTGGAAATGAGATTATTAATTGCCTGACCAATATAATGCTTATCAAATTTTGCACTGTGGTTGTAGGCGCCTGTTGAGGTTGTGATTTCTAATGCTAATTCATCAATTCGGGCTTCTTGTTCAGTAATAAATGAATCAACTAATGAGCCGATATCATTTGATTCAAACTCAAACTCCATTTTACCCGATTCAAATTTAGCACTATCTAATAAGTCATTGATAAAGTTTAGAAGCTTATTGCCACTGGTAAAAATTTTATTAAAATAATTTTCTAATTTAGAAGATGATATTGGTCTTTCAGATTGTTTGTCGATTGTTTTTATACCCAATCGAGAAAAACTAAGGATTGCATGAAGTGGTGTTCTTAATTCATGAGAAACATTGGCTAAAAATTCTGACTTAGCCTGATTAGCTCGTTCTGCTTTGTCTTTGTTTTCAATAATTGCATTTTCCATTGCTTTTTGTTGAGTGATATCTTTAATTGAACAAGCGATATAAAGTTCATCCTGGCCATCAACAGGACTTAAACCAACTTCTGCAGGGAAAATTTCTCCTGATTTTCTGAGTGCTGAAATATTGAGTCCATTATTCATTTCTCTACTGGATGGCTTTTTAGAATACATACGTACAAAATGATGGTGTTTATGACGAATGTCTTCAGGAATAAGATTTGAAATATTCATGGTGGTTAATTCTTTTTGAGAATACATAAACAATTTCGCAGCATTATTATTCGCCATAATGATCTGTCCTTGTTTGTTTAGAATGATCAATGAAATAGGAGTAGAGTTAATTGTTGAGTGTAAAAAGCTTTCTGCTTTTGATAAAGCATTATTTTTATCCTGAATGGTTTTCTGGCTTTTAAATATAATTATGATGGCAAAGACACCAATAAGAAACGTGAGGTAAATTGTAAAAAGTTGAAGTTTCTCAGTTTTAGCTTGACCAATATCTTCATGTTCATGATATAACCTGGAGTTTTCCATAGTGTTGCTTCGTATGTAATGTAAAAAGTTTTGCATTAACACCTGAGTTTCATTTTGTGGCGTAATAATATTTTTAATAGCGAGATCTAAACGTTTTTCTTGAGTCGCATTCTGAATAAGTATTTTGTCATACTCCATTTGTTCCAGACGTATTTTTCCAGCCTGAAGATTGATTTGTTTGAGATATAATTTTTCAGCATCATCTAGATTAAGTTCTTCTAGTTCTATGTAGTGCTTTATATAAATTGAGCGCACTGCTGATGCGGTGACTACGAGTTCATCTAATTCAAAATAATCGTCAGTGTTTGTGGTGGCCAGATAAATGCGAGTCAGGTTCTGCATTTGATTGAGCATAACAGTGATATGCATCAGTTTCGTAAAGCTTTGATCATATTTTTCCCATGAGGTTTGGGATGAAATCGAGTTGTTATGGGTTTCTGAAAGGGTATAAATGAGCAAAGCAATAATAATTGCAAAACACAAAGTTAATATTCGATAAGAATGACGCATAAGCTGAGTATTTTTATAGTCCGTTAATACTAGTATATCCAGGTGAACATAGCTTCTATGCCGTGTTATGACTTAATCTATGGATATCTAGAGATAATAACTGTTTATTTTCAGTCTAGTCTTTATTAATGGAAAAACAAGTTGGTTCCGTAAAATCTTATTGAATTTTCAAATCTTATCCTATGTCAAATACATGAATTCATTTTTCTGTTAATCTGGTTTTTTAATTAATTAGTCATGTGGGTTTTGGAACGTATGTGTTCAATAAAATCTACCCTAAAACTATAAGGAAAAGAATATGAGTTGTTGTGGTGTCTGTGGTGGTCAAAAAACTGAGCAAACAAGTGAGCAGGATAAGAATAAGCAGCAAGAACAAGCTCAAGCTCAAGCTCAAGCTCAAGAGACTGAGCAAAAGCCGGAACAGGAAAAGAAGTAATATCTACTAAAGCTAACCTGATGGCTGATGTTAGTCGGCCAGGTAGCTTTACTTAATTAATTGTACTTAGTAATAGTTATTGTTTTCGACAAGCCGCTTCAATTTTTCGTGTTAATCGGGTATAACCTTTCAATGGTACGGTGACATCAATAGTATTTGACTCACTGTCAAAAGTTCTCATTGACAACATATTTCCAGCCATTAGTTGGCGGTGCAGGCTGTATTTTCTTTTTTCCATAAATATCAAACCGTCAATTCGTATCATGCCATTTTGGTCAACCATGAGATAAGCCGTATCTACGGTCATGTCATCCAGATAAATAACATAAAGTGGCGTATCATCTGCTCGTATGTTTTCTGGATAAATAAGCAGTTTGAAGCGTTCATTACCTAGTAAGATATAACATTCCTTTTCTTTACTAGTGGGTTCTACTTCTTTGTATGCTGAAATAAAGGTGTTCTCAAATTTAACTGAATCCAGAAGGGTAATTTTTGCATGTGCATTGAAAACTAAAGTAATGCTTAATAATCCAAACAGAAACTGTACAACAGGTTTAAAAAATGTCACAAATACCTCAAAAATAATATGGTTACCAGCAAGATATAAAATCTATCCTGTTATTTTTATTATAGTGTACAATTGAATCTTGTTTTACATGAATTTTCAATTAAGTTTTTTTAAGAGATGACAATGATAGAAATCGGCCAAACTTATGAGCTTGAAGTGGTAAAAATTCTGGATTTTGGGGCTTATCTGGATGCTCAGGAGCTTGGGGAGGTTTTATTACCCTATAAGTTTATGTCTGATGAGCTTTCAGTTGGTGATTCTATCTGTGTTTTTCTCTATCTTGATTCAGAAGATCGGCCTGTGGCAACGACTCAAACCCCTAAAGCATCAGTTGGTGAATTTGCTTATTTAAGGGTATTGGATGTTAGTCGTGTGGGTGCTTTTCTTGATTGGGGGCTGGATAAAGATTTATTAGTCCCTTTTGCTGAACAACATACTCCTTTGGTGGAAGGGCACTCCTATCTTGTTTATCTCTACAGAGACAAAAATGATGGGCGGATTGCAGCATCTTCTAAAATTGATAAGTTCATTGATGAAGATAAACCGCATCATTTTAAACCAAAACAAGCTGTTGATTTAATTATTGCCCATAGAACAGAGTTAGGCTATAAAGCTATTATTAATCATTGCTCATGGGGATTGTTGTATAACGGTGATGTATTTACACGGTTAAACTTTGGTCAAAAACAGAAAGGTTTTATTAAAACAATTCGACCTGATGGCAAGATAGATCTTACTCTACAAGGTGGGCAGGAAACACGAGATAAAAACGCGGATATTATTTTAAGGTATTTAAATGCTAAGGATGGTTTTGCTCCTGTACACGATAAATCCGAACCCAAACTTATTTCTGAATTATTTGGCATGAGTAAGGGGGCATTTAAGAAAACCATTGGACGTTTGTATAAGCAAAAAATAATTCGTATTGAGAAGGATGGAATTTATTTAAATACGAACTAACCTCGATACATTTTATCAAATGCCTGGGCATCAAATCCATCCATTCTCTTTTTACCTACTAAAATAATGGGAACTCCACGACCTTGTAAGCGTTTATAATCCTTTCGTCCCTTAGATGTTTTTTCAATATCATATTCTTTATATGCAATACCTTGTCTATTAAAATATTTTTTTGCCTGTTTACAAACGCCACACCAGGTTGCACTGTACATGATCACTTTTTTGTTACTGTTCTTGTTTGAAACATTTTTTTTGCCATAGGATTCTGGAATGAGAGAATAATCAGAGACATGCGGGTTTTTAACACTATTAACTTTGACTTCAACCTGCTCTGTTTCATGACCTTTTTGAGGTTTTTGGTCTGAAAACTGAATGTCGCCATTTTGATCAACCCACTTATAAATTTTGGAATAGGAAAGTTGAGAAAGGGTTAATAGGCATAAGATGATGAATAGAATTGTGTTTGTCTTCATTTTGTCCCTAAAATTCAGTTGAGGTTGATGGATAAAATACTCTAAAACAGTATCATAACATAGTGTCTTTATTGCTGCTTTATCTGTGTGATTGATGCTAAAGTTCTGGCGAGTTGATGAGCTTGTTTTCTTGAGTCTTGTCGCGTTCTTGAGCTGGTTATATCAATCCGATGGCCTTTTTTATTATATAAATAGGTCACAAACCGACTTCCTGGAGCCATTAATAATCCAATACAACGGCACCGTGTACCAATATGAGTAAAATCTTTAATGTCCAATTTTTTTTCAAGAGAAGGGAATAGAAAACCATTATGAATTTCTAATACTTGTTTATTCAGATCAATGATGACAACATGACGCCAAAGTGCAATTAGTATAAAAGCTAAAATGAAACTAGTAGCAAAAAGTATGTGACTCAGGTTAGTGCTGCTCCAATAGTTGATGAGATAAAATAAGACTAGAACAAAGGCTGAAATGGCAACATACAAAAGCATAAGCCTCATTTTTAGTGGGGCTTCTAAGAAATAACAGACTCGTGATTCATCAAATAAATCCGTTGGAAATGCCATAAGAATACTCTATTTAACTAAAACTAAGAATAATCACTACTGACTTTAAGTTTAGGATGAATATGCTCAAGATCCAGAAAATGAATTGTTTTCTATACTCATTATTTTGAAAAAATCAATGACATGGTTTTCTAACCAATAATGTGGTTTTAAAATATGATGACTGATGAAGCCCAAATGACCGCCAGAATTATGAATTTCAAGCTGAATATTAGCTGGAATTGTTTCTTGGTCAGGCAAAATTTCAGATGACATAAAAGGGTCATCCAAAGCCTGAATGATGAGTGTCTTTGTTGTGATTGCTGGTAAATATTGTTTGGAGCTGCATTGCTGATAATAATCTTCTGCAGATTTGAATCCATGAATAGGTCCTGTATAGACATCATCAAAATCCCAGAAACTTTTTAAATTGTTCACTTCTGTCGCTTCTATGCCAATCATTGACTTCATATCAAAGACGTCATATTTTTTTATCAAACTGCATTTTAATTCTTTGAGTAAAACATATTGGTAAAATTTTGAGAATCCCTGATTCATCTGTGTGGCACAGACATCTAATTGTAGTGGTGCAGAGATAGATACTGCTGCACATAATGGCGATGAGTTTCCCCATTCCCCCAAAAGCTTTAACAACACATTTCCACCCAGTGAAAATCCGATAGAAAAAATTTGTCGGTTAGGGTAACGTTGCTGGAGTCTTTCTATCCAGGCTTTTGCATCAGCGGTATCACCACTATGATATGAGCGTGGTAAACGGTTCATTTCATCTGAACAACCTCTAAAATGCATTAAAACACTACTGAAGCCAGCCTTATTGAGTGTGTGCATCATTCCTTGAATATAGGAAGATTTAAATGATCCCGTTAAACCATGAAACAAAACAACAATGGGAGGATGACTATTCTTTTTTGTTGTACAGGCTGCATGATGCCAATAACAATCAACAAAATCACCATCTGTTAATTCAAAACGTTCAATCTCTATTTCAGGTTTGGCTAGCTTTCTAAAAAGAGAAGGAAAAATGGTTTGAAAATGTTTGTATTTTAAGCTGAGTGCGGGTTCAAAAGGCTCATAATAATATTCATTTTTACGTTTTTTCAAAGGCTTAGCTCAGAGTGCTTTGGAGAAATTAGTCTATACTAAAAGTGTAAGGACTCAAATTGAAAGATCTAGTTTTTTATGATTTGTACGAAACATTCTTATTATCGTACTGATGTTTAATATAACATTCCAGAGTAATTTTTACCTTGGCAATATTACTATGAGCATTTATTATTTTGATCACTTAAAGCGGAGATAAATCGAATGCATAGTAGTGGCTTTTTAATACTCCTGTTTGTTATTTCTTCCCTCCTTATTGGCGCATTGTTAAAAGTCTTCATGCGTAATAGTCGATTACCTTACACTGTTGTTTTATTATTAATTGGAATCATTGCTGGCGGTGCAAATCATTTAGGTGTGTTCGGGCAGGATACCCTGGTGAGTAGTACTTTTGTTCAAGTTGGTCATATTGATCCACACCTGATACTTTATCTTTTTTTACCCACTCTGATTTTTGAATCTGCTTATTCAATGGAACCGCATCTTTTTTTCAGAATTGCACCTCAAATTATTCTTTTAGCCATAATTGGTCTTATTATTTCTATGCTGCTCAGTGCCTTTGCAGTGAGTTGGCTTTTGTCCTGGAGTATGGGAGTTGCCTTGCTTTTTGGAGCTTTGATCAGTGCGACTGATCCTGTGGCTGTAGTTGCTTTATTAAAAGAAAAAAGCTCTCGTAAACGCCTGGAGACACTTATTGAAGGTGAATCTTTATTGAATGATGGTACCGCAATCGTTTTTTTCTCTCTTTTTTATGGATTTGCCCTTGGAACCACTACGGAGATTAAAATGTTACCTGTGGTGGGTGAATTTTTATGGGTAGTTACAGCGGGTTTGTTGATAGGCGCGGCTATTGGCTGGGGAGTATTATGGATTATTGGTCGATTAATTAACCAACCAATGATTGAAATTACTTTGTCTATAACTGCTGCTTATCTTACTTTTATGATTGCAGAGTTTTTACATGTCTCAGGTGTTGTTGCTCTTGTTTCTTTGGCACTGATGTTTTCAACCATTGGTCGTATTCGTATTTCTCCTGAGATATCACATTTTTTGCATCAATTTTGGGAAGTCATGACCTATATGGCCAATACTCTGATATTTTTAATTGTTGGCATTGTAATTATGGCGCATACGACCTTTGATTCGCCAAAGCTCTGGTTGACTCTGGGAATACTGTATATTTTGCTAACCATTATTCGTAGTGTTTCTGTTATTGTGCTTATGCCATTACTTGAAAGAATTGGTGTTGGTATTAACAAGAAAAAAGCCACAGTTTTGGTTTGGGGTGGCTTACGTGGAGCTGTCTCATTATCCTTAGCACTTTCTTTGGCACAAGATACAGCGATTCCAGAGCAGCTACGTGAACAAATTCTTTTTTTGACTGCGGGTATTGTTTTTCTTACGATTGTTATTAATGGATCGACAATGGAATGGTTATTACACTCACTCAAATTAGATAAATTACCAGCAGCCAAAGAAGCATCAGTTCAAAAAGCTCGGCAGGGACTTGATGTGCAAATGAAAGCCTTTCTTAAGACACTGGCTAATAATCCATTTTTCAATCGAGTTAAACTGGATTCATTGGCCAGTTTTATGAATCAGAACTATGCTCAAAAAAAATCATCAAGTATCGATTCTATGTACTCTGAGAAACCTGTTATTAATTCTGATGAGGCTAGAGTGGCATTTATGCGCAGGCTTCTTGAAATTGAACGAAGTGACTATTGGCGACAATTTGAAGATGGGCACATTGGACGACAGGCAGCCTTTTTGTTGTCTCGCTCAATTGAAAATGCACTGGATAATAATCCTGTTATTGCACCACGGCAAACCCTTGATTCGGTATTAAAGGTGCCTACTCCTCCAAAATGGTTGCATAAATTACCCTTTATGGGTTCCTCAATGGAAGAATGGCTCTTTACACATTTGTCATTAAGTTACGATATTGCTCGTGGTTTTGTTACGGCACAAGAAGAAATGCGGACTCATATTAAAGCGTTGCAGCCTGATGAACAAACAGGGGCTGATATTGAAGATATGATTGATAAAAATTGTTCTCAAGCTTTTAGTTTTACCCGACATGTTAGTAATGAGTTTCCAAAACTGATCACGCAACTGCAATCTAAATCAGTCAGACGACTGTTATTGAATCATGAACGTTCATTGATTTGGAAAATGGAACATGATGGTATACTTGAAGCATCTGAAGCACAACATCTGATTGATAATATTGAATCTCAGATGTTAAAAATGAGACGTGAAGAGAATCAATAATTATGCGTATATTGCTGTGGTATTGTGAGAAATTTGATTGGACACCAGCTATCAAAACATTAGATTCAGAACCTGAACTACTCATTGGAATAAAGCAGGGTGAATACCAGGATACTGTAGTGGCATTCATTCATGTTGAACCAACAGATGTGCTTGAAGGCAGTTCTTCTGAAAAAAAATTACTCAAACATTTAAAATGGCTTGCAAAAAAATGGAATAATAGTCCAATCATTTTGCATTCGTTTACACATTTGGGTGAGGAAAAAGCAGATGCACAAGACGCACGAAATTTATTGAATCGAGTCGAAACCAGGTTGAAAAAGGTTAACTATGATGTTATTCAAACACCATATGGTTATTTTCTGGATTTGGATATGCAAGCAAAGGGACATCCTTTGGCAAGAATATACAAAGAGTTTTGAATAGGATTCAGTTATAAAAACCTACCTATCATAATGACCTATAAATATTAGCTCTTGTAAATAAAATATTTACCTATATATAAATAATTCTTATTTAAAAAATAACTGAGACTCAAAGGAAACATCATATGAATGAATCAATATTTAACAAAACTATTCAACTTATTGATTCGGCCAATAGCAAAGATCCTAATTCTGAAGAAAGTGAAGGTAAAAGCTGGCCAAAGGAATTATTATATTCACACAGAATGACTGAGATGTTGGAACGATATAAGCCGGAATCTGATGAAATTATGGGACTGGCTATTCGTGGCCAGCATATTGAACGTTGGAAATCACCTCGAAAAGATTACCCTATGAATAAAAAAGGGTATTATCAATGGCGTACTAACCTTTATAAATTTCATGCAAATACGGTTGGTGATTTGATGAAAGAAGCGGGTTATGATGATGCAAGTATTGAGCGCATAAAAACAGTTGTTGGAAAAAAAGATTTGAAACACAATCTGGATACTCAACTACTGGAAGATGTGATTGCTCTGGTATTTATTGAACATTATTTATTGGATTTTTATCATGACCATCCTGAATATGATGA
This sequence comes from Gammaproteobacteria bacterium, assembly GCA_026196615.1. Lineage (GTDB taxonomy): Bacteria > Pseudomonadota > Gammaproteobacteria > GRL18 > GRL18 > GRL18. The sequence goes on from JAPHSW010000125.1 coordinate 10,118, forward strand.
AGATAAGTGGAAAGTCATTATCGTTCGTACCTGGAATAAAATGACAGAAGATGGTCATAAATTTGCTCTGTCGGGTGCACTCAAGTTGCCTGAATCTTTAGTACCATTGATACAAAAGTCTATTGCTTAATTATTTCACTTAACTTGTGAATGGAGAGGCTTATACATAATATAGGCTTCGAAATAAAGAACTTGGTGTATGGAATTTGCTATCGATAAATGACTTACTATAATTAATTATTTAGGATAGTTGTTTCTAGAAGATAATTATCCTGATGTTTATTTCAAATTTAGCACTCATCAGCGAATTTTGAGTGTAGTAATGGGCCTAATTTATGAAATACACCATCTCTATCATATTGCTGATCAGTTTGTCTGGAATAAGTATTCCTCAAGTGTTTGCTGAGCCACCACTTGCTTATGAAGGGCGAAGGTTATATGTATCCTATTGTCAGCTTTGTCATGGAGAAGAGGGTAAAGGTGATGGTGCTTTAGCTAAGGCAATGGAAATCAGTCCAGCTGATTTGACCACAACGGTTCGCTCCAGAAGCGATACCATTCTGACTAAAATTATTACAGGAAATGGAAGGCAGACAATAACAGGACGTGACCGTCATAATTTACTCAGTGATGCTATGCCCGAATGGAAAGATATTTTTAATGAGACTCAGGTTAAATCAATAATTGCTTACCTGCGTTTTATGAGTAATACAAAATTCAAATTAATGGGTGATCCACAGGTTGGTATGCAACTTTATCAAAAATATTGTCATGTCTGTCATGGTGTTGACGGAGATGGGGACGGCATCATGGTGAATCTAATTGGCATCTCGCCTATGGATCACACCAATCCAAATGAGACCAATAGTTTGTCTAATGAAACCATTGTTCAAAGTATCCTTGATGGTAAAGGTCGATTTATGCCAGCATGGCGAGGAGTACTCAAACAATCTGATGCTGAAGCTCTGGTAAGCTATATTCGTCTTCTTTCTCACTAAATCTTTATATGATAGAGTTTTCCGTAGAAAAATTGCCTTTGAACACTGTATGAACAGGCTTATTAATGACAAAGTATAAAAAGCAACAACCATCAGCAGAAACAGTTGATGAAGCAATGAAAATTGCTCGAGCGACTCAGAAACCGAATCAGAGTAAAGAGCAAACCAAGTTGATTGCCCAAGGTATACAGAAGGGGATTGCTGAGTATAAGAAACAGCAAAAGGGTAAAATAAGAGAATTAAACAAATTAAAAAAACAGTTCAATACTCAAAAAGAGAGTCATCCAAGTAGTAATGATATATCCGATACAGAGAATAATGAAACTATTCAGTGTAAGACTCAGTGGTTGCCCTGGACTTTATTGATCATTAGTTGGATAGTTTTTGCTGTGTTGATTGGCACTTCAAAGTAATGATAGTTATTAATATTCAGTGAAGTGTATTAGTCTCCAACTTAAAGTTCTGAACTGAATTTTCCATTATTCTAAAGTAAACAATCATCTTTTTTTAGAAAAAAAATGATTGTTTTCATTCTACCTATATTGCGTGTAAATATTTAAATTCACCTGGAATCTCTTTTATCATTTAAATGAAATTGGCTTTTAGGTTTTCCCCTGTTGACCGTAAATATTGTGCCGATTTATTGAGAAAAATTTCTACCTTTATGTCTACAAGTTGCTGCTTCAATGATTCATCTAATGAATTAAAATCTTCGATATTAGTGTTAATTGGAATATTTTGTTCCTTGTTCTTTATCTGATGCATTTTCATTGCTTATCTCCAGTCAAAATGTAAACAGTTAAGTTTTATACTGTTACAGTTGACACTTATTGTGTAATTCCATGGCCTTTATAAGTACCATTTTGAACTGTATAGCCTGCGAGGTAGTTAATCGTATTGATTGGTCCATTCGGAAACAATTCATACAAATGTCGGTATCCACCCTGTGATTTATAATGTTTTTTTAGACTACTTCTCAACTCACGCAAACTGGGCTCTTTAAAATCTGATTGTGAGTAGACGCTTTTGACAAAATCAATTGCATTCCAATGTTCATCTGTTAGTTTTATTCCACTGTTGAAAGCCAATTTCACAGTTTCATCAATTGTGTTACCAGAATTATTAAATTGAGTATGAAAAATATTGTTTAGAATGCTATACATTAGTTTATCCTCATCTTTATTTAGTAAGTCTGGGTTAGTCGGTGGCTGGTTATCATCTGCTCCTAAGTAGCCAGAGTTTATTAAGTTTTCATCAAACTTATTATTACTTTTTTTATTCAGTTTATATAATACCGAAATGGTATGGTTTGTATTGTAGCTATTCCTTACTGTTTTAGTCAAGTATTTTTTTCAACCGAAATATATCAGTTATGTTTCAAGAATTTATTTTTCTTATTAAGTATCAGATTACAAAAGGAAAATCATTGAATGTGGAAGTTTGGATAGACGCTATTAAATATTAAAAAAAATGACCTTGCTTATAATTTTAAATCATACTCAACTGGTATTGTATTAAAGATATGCTATACTGTCCGAAGAAAACATCCAAAAGTGACTGTCAATTCCTGTATTTTTTGTCTAGTGTTGGATTCTTATGATTAAAATTGGAAAACTTGCTGACTATGCTCTGTTAATTACAGACTACTTAGCATCATCAAGAGATTCTCTTTGTACTACTGAGGAGCTCAGCAAAGAGACTCACCTGCCTGTTGCAACTGTTCGCAAATTATTAAAAAAACTGGTTGACGCTAAAATTGTTAATTCTTATCGTGGTAGTAATGGTGGTTACAGTCTTTCATCTTCGCCTAAAGAGATATCTGTTGCGAAAGTAATTGTCGCTGTTGAAGGACCTATTGCTATTACGGAATGTGCTATCAGTAATGAAATTTGTAGCCTGTCAAATGAGTGCCATTTAAAAGGTAACTGGGGAATTCTCAATAAGTTCTTTGTGGATACATTAAACAATATTAGTATTGCTGATATGTCTCGAGCCTTATCAGAACATCCAATAAAGCTTAATCTTGGTTTAAAATCCTGGAATTGAGTAACCACCATTTCGTTTCTTAAAATATCTGTTAAATATAAATTACATTCAGGTTTATGAATAATGTCCCATGTTGATGTTGGAAATAATTATAAAGACAATCCATATAATATTTTAGTGGATGAAATGAGCTGTCAACATTGCGTTGGTGCGGTTGAAAAAGCTGTTTTAGCTGTTGATAGTGTTACATCTGCATCAGTTGACCTTGCTGGTGGTTTTGTCACTGTGACCGGTGGCTTACCTCATGAAGTGGTTGAAGCCATTATTGAAGCCGGATACCCGGCAAAACCACAGGCAAAGACTCCTGAAAGTTGTGAACCTTGTTCTGAACATGAGCTTTCAGCTGAGAAAGAGCCTTCAGCCAGTAACAAGTCCTCAGTCAGTAATAAGTCTTCAGCCAATTCTTATCAAATTCAAATTTCTGATATGAGCTGTGCTTCGTGCGTAGGTGCAGTGGAACGTGCAATTCTGTCTGTTTCGGGTGTGTTGACTGTACAAGTGAATTTGATAGAAAAAAAAGCAAATGTCACAGGGGGGGAGCCTTCTGAAGCAGTTAATTCTGTCATTGAACAGGGGTATGATGCCAAAGTTATTGCTACTAGTTCTTCTGCTGAACAGCAGCCATATCAGATTAATATTGCTGATATGACTTGCTCTTCCTGTGTTGCAACCGTTGAGAGAACTGTTCTTTCCATAGCAGGTGTTACTCAGGCAGAAATTAACCTGATTGAAAAAACAGCGACGATAACCGGTGGTGACCCCACTGCTGTATTAAATGCAGTGATTGATCAGGGGTATGAGGCACAATTAATTAACGAAAGACTCATAGAAGATGTTGTTACTTTAAAATTTGCAGGCGATAGAGATGAAAAGCTGATTTTGTCTTTAAACAATTTAGGGACTGAGCATAATTATGATTGGCCTTTAGTGACTTTAAAAACCAGTTTACATCCTGCTGATTTAATCATACAACTGCAAACTGCTGGCTATAGTGCTTCGCTTGAAGAACAAATTGAAGATCCTCATAAAACGCAATCTGAAGAAGCGGCTCATGAGATGCGGCTTTCCTGGCAACGGGCACTTTTAGCTGGAGTGATTGGAAGCCTTATAATGACAGGTGACATGGGTGGTTTTTTTCCAAAGTTAACAGCTGAGAGTGGGCAGTTTTTCTGGGCAATCATCTCAATAGTTTGTTTGTTCACTATGTGGTTTAGTGGTCGGAATTATTATAAAACAGCACTTAAAAAAGCAAAACATTTTTCATCTAATATGGACACTTTGGTAGCATTGGGTACTTCAGCCGCCTGGCTATCCTCAATCATTATCATAATCGATCCTGACTTTATCCCTGGCGGGGGTAACCATCTCTATCTGGATGCCTCTGTTATGATCCTTGCCTTTCTTCAATTTGGACATGCTTTGGAAACAAGAGCAAAACGAATCACCAGTGAAGCTATTGGTGCGTTAGTCCAGTTAACTCCAAAAACAGCACTCATCATTCGAGATGAATCTGAAGTTGAGATCCCTGTTTCTTTGCTTCGATTAGATGATCATATTCGTGTTAAGCCAGGAGATACAATTCCTATTGATGGTGAAATTATTTCTGGTTCATCTAGTATTGATGAGTCAATGTTGACAGGTGAATCATTGGCCGTAGCAAAAAGTGTGGGGGATGAGGTCATTGGTGGCACCACAAATCACGCTGGTAGCCTTTTGATTCGTGTGAGTCATATAGCCAATGATACGACCTTGTCCAATATCATTAGTATGGTTCAGAAAGCGCAAATGAGTAAACCACCTATCGCCAGTTTGGTGGATAAAGTCTCTGCTGTTTTTGTACCCACAGTTGTGGTCATTGCTGTATTAACATTTTTAGGATGGTGGATGTTTGGACCACAACCACAGCTTGCCTTTGCATTCACATCAGGAATTGCTGTATTGGTGATAGCTTGTCCCTGTGCATTAGGATTGGCGACACCCATTGCCATTATGGTAGGGACGGGACGTGCTGCACAAATGGGGATATTGATAAAAAATAGTGATGCCTTACAAAGTGCTTCCCATCTTACTCATCTTGTTATGGATAAAACAGGTACTTTAACAGAAGGAAAACCATCGATTACTGAAATTATGTGTACTAATAATAATGATAGTAATCAGTTGCTAAAAGTTGCACTGAGTCTTGAAGTTGGTTCAGAGCATCCTTTAGCTGAAGCTATTGTTAGAGCGGCGGCTGAAAAAGAAATAAATGCAATTACTTGTCATGAATTTAAGTCAATGAGTGGTCTTGGAATTTCTGGTGTTATTGATCAGCAACAGTATTTCCTGGGAAATGAAAAACTACTCTTCGAACAGAAAATTAAAATTGATTCTCAGTGGCAGGAAATTGCTTCACAACATGCCATGCAAGGCGGGACACCAATCTGGTTAGCTGATGATGAAAAGCTTTTGGGGTTATTGATTCTTAAAGATCCTATTAGAGAGGATAGTGCCTTAGCCATCAAAGCTTTGCATGAGCAAGGAATTCAGTTAGTGATGTGCACAGGGGATCACCACAAAACAGCCACTGCTGTGGGAAATACCTTGGGAATTGACCGTGTTTATAGTGAGTTATTACCAGAACAAAAGCTCGAAATCATTACTGAATTACAAGAGAAAGGTTATCGAGTTGGCATGGTTGGTGATGGTGTAAATGATGCTCCTGCGTTGGCTAAAGCTGATACAGGTTTTGCTATTGGCAGTGGTACGGATGTCGCTATTGAAAATGCAGATATTACTTTGGTCGGGGATTCTCTTAAAAGTGTCAGTACGGCCATTTTGATTTCTAGTGCCACATTACGAAATATAAAAGAGAATTTATTTGGTGCTTTCATATATAATGTGATTGGAATTCCATTAGCAGCAGGCTTGTTTTACCCCCTCACAGGGTGGTTGCTTAACCCCATGTTTGCGAGCTTTGCTATGGCGATGTCATCAGTTACTGTGGTCAGTAATGCAAATAGGCTAAGATTTTTTAAGGTTAAAGATTAATATAGGAACAATATAAGGAACAACAAATGGCAGATACAACTCATCTAAAAATTACAGGTATGACTTGTAAACATTGTGTTATGAACGCAAAAAAAGCAATTGAGGCGGTAGCGGGTGTTGATAGTGTAGAAGTGACTCTAGAACCTGGCGGAGCTGTTATTGTTGGCAGTGCTGATAAAGAAAATTTGATAGCAGCAGTAACCACTGCAGGCTATGAAGCTGAGCTTGCTAACTAAGGCAATTTCTTTATCCAGGGATCGTTTTTCATTAAATAATCAGGTAGCTTCTGGAGACTTTCTTTGGCTTTTGAAAAGCTAGAGTAGCGCCCCTGAACTAAAATGTACCAAGGCTTATCCTGATAGGTAGTTTGGTAAATCTGGCTGCTTGATAACTGATGTTGTTTGATATAGCTTAATATGGATTCTTTTTGTAATGCACCAAGCAATTGAATGGTGTAGAACGTTTGTGAAATACTGTTCACTGCTGTGACTTCAAAATCAGATTTTGAGTACTTGGTAGAGTTTTCAGCAGAAATTGGCTGAGTACTTTTAAACTTTTGACTGATGGATTCCTGGAATTGATGAAATTGTTTGTTGATAGTATCGACTGTTTGAGAAAGTTGTCCCACTGTTTGATTTAGTTCCTGTTGTTCAGTTTGTGTTTTTGATAGGTCTTCTTGTAATCTATTTTGCTGCTCTTGCCATGAATTTTCTAAAGCCTGAATATTGGCGCCAGAATTATCTTCCTGATTTATTGGCTGAATGTTTTGTTGATTTAGTTCTGTTTGTTTTTTGACCTGCTCAATTGAATTTCTTACTTGCTCAAATTGCTCATTGATAATACCGCTATTTTGTTTGGTTAAGGCATTAATTTGGGTAAATGTGTCATTGGTAATATCGGTCTTGATTTGGCTAATCAACTCTTGTTTATTAATATTATTTTCTTGTGTGAATTCTCCCTGAGTCAGTAGGTCCTGATTGAAGAAGAGTATGCCAGAAATGGCAAGTACAGAAATGAGACCAATACTGAACAGTTGACTTCGGGTTTTTATTTGATCACTGAGTTTATTCAACGAAACGGATTGTTCCTGTTGATAGTTAACCATTTTTTGTTGATGACTTTCAATGTCTTGTTGATGACTTTCAATATCTAATTGACGAGCTTTTATGTCTTCTTGCTGTTTTTGTGTGTTTTTCTGGTGATTTGTTAATAATTCAGTATTTTTTTGATTTTGACTATGGCTTTTGTCTACTTTTTGGCTGATAGTCTGGATGTCTGATTCTAGTTCACTTTCCAGATGTGAAAGTTTGTTTTGTGTATTGGCTAATTGTTCTAATGAATCTGAAATTTGATTAATTTGTTGTTCATTCATTTCTGTTTGAGTAATGAGTGGCGACAATTGAACAAGTTGGCTGTCATGACTTTCTAATTGCTGTTGTTGAATTAGATATTGTTTAGAAAGTTCATCTTGGTGTTCATTTTCAGAGTTTTGTTGTTCTTGTACCGTATTGAACAAATTTTGTAGACTATTGGATTGTTCGGTAACATCAGATAATTGCTCTGATAACTGGGTTAATGTCTCATTAAATTGCTCAAACTGTAGGGAATTGGTGTTTTTATCAGATTCGTGTAATTGTTCAAGATGTTGTTTGAGTTCGTCTTGCGATTGTAATAGTTGAGCGTTAAATTGACTGACTTTATCACTTAATGTTGACCAATTTTCTGTATCATCAGAAAGAGTTTCTTGTTGATTGGTATATTCTTTGCGTAATGACTGTATTGAATCTTCCAGTTCTGTCAGGTGTTTTTCAAGTGGTGCAATTAATTCCTGTTGTGTATTTTCAATATTTGAAATTATGTCGTTGAACTGTTGTTCATCCACGTTTTTCTGTAAGTTTGTGACAGTATGCTTGATGTCATCAATATCCTGCTGATGGCTCTCAATATCACGTTGATGGCTCAAACTCACCTGTTGAAAGTTATTGGTTTCTTCCTGCAGTGATTTTCGAATACTTCCGGTATCGGTTTTCAGGAGTTTCAGCTGGGTATCATGATCAAGCAAGTTTGATTCTGCTTCTTTTTTTATCTCCTGAAGATTATCTTTGAATTCATTATTGTTGTTTTCAATATGTTCTCTATGAGTATTAAGTTCAGTTTGGAGTTGGTCAATATTTTTTTGATGAATTTGGACTTCATGTTGTAATGATTTTCTGATGTTACCGGCATCAGTTTGCAGTAATTTTATTTGAGTATCATGTGTTTCCACATTTCCACTGAGCTCATTAATCACCTGGTTAAGCAATTTGAGCTGTTTTGAAAATTCATCTGTGGATTGTTCAGGCTGAATAAACGTATCAGCAAATTGATTCAGTTCTTCCTCAAAAAAACTCACTTTTTTAAATAGAAGCTTGTTATTTTTGCTTAATTTTTTTAGCTTTTTTGCAGAAGGTGTAATGTCTTCCTGTTCTAAACTTTGGGTTTCCAAAACATGGATTTTGTGTTCAACACGATGTGTTAAATCCTTTAGCAGGGTGATTTCTTTTGAGAGTTTACGGGTATCCTGATCAAATTGACTGGATTTTTTCTCAAGAGAAGCTTTAATTCTAAGCAGGTCTGTGTTTAATGCCAGCTCTGAATATTGAGATTTAGATTTTTTTAGTTGTTTATTGAGCGTTTTATGTTTTTTGTTAAGATCTTTAGTTTCTTCATCAAGAGCTAAAGTTTGCCCACTCAAAGCGTTGGTTTGTTTGCTTAATTTTGAGGTGCTTTTTTGTAGTTCTTGAATTTGCTGGTTTTCTATTTCTCTTTGGGAAATGAGTTTATCCAGCTGGTTCTGTATTTTTTTTAATGAATTTAATGACTTATTATTGGGCGCAGGGGCATCCTTCTGAATAGAATTAAGACTTTTCAGTGGTTTTGACTCCATTTTAGGATGCTTTTTGGATTTCTGTTTTAATCCATGTTTTTTCTTGTCATCATCTTTATTTTTAGATGATTTTGTCTTGCCCATTCATGCTTTCCTAGCAATTACTTTAACAATTATTATTAAGTTTATAATAACTATAGATAAAATTCCATTAAAGTATGCTAATTTAAAAATAAATAATTGTTGGAGTATCTAAACATTAAATGATGTGAACGAAATCATGATACAGGAGTCACTTGTAATAGGAGGAAAAAGCCCCATAAATAATTGAAGGAAAGAACTTTTGGCTTATCATCGTTATGTTGAAGAATTTTTGAAAAAGCCGGTATCAAAAAAGTTTTTTTATAAAAACAGAGAATTTTTTTTAGTTTTAGCTAGACTTAAATATATATGACTAACGTAAGAAATTCAGATGAATGGTCTGATGATGAAATAAATGATAATGATTTTGGTGATGGCGCAGGTGATACTGCTGTTGAAACCGCCAAACCGAAACTGAAGAAGCCTCGGATGTACAGAGTGATTATTAATAATGATGATTACACTCCGATGGAGTTTGTTGTCCATGTATTAGAAAACTTTTTTTCTATGGATAGACCCAAGGCCACACGGATTATGATGGATGTTCATAACAATGGTAAGGGCATCTGTGGTTTGTTTACTAGAGATACGGCAGAGACCAAAACGCTGCAAGTGAATGATTATTCCAAAAAACACAATCATCCATTGATGTGTTCTATGGAAGTTGAATAAAGGAAATCTAAAGTGCTGAGTAAAGAGCTTGAATTTACACTGAACCTTGCATTTAAAGAAGCAAGAGAAAAGCGTCATGAATTTATGACGGTCGAACACCTATTGCTTGCTTTGCTGGATAACCCAGCGGCAGAAGAAGTTCTCAAGGCCTGTACTGTCGATCTTATTCAATTACGAAATGAATTAATGATTTTTCTTGATGAAACGACACCTGTTTTGTCTGAAATTGATGAACGTGATACTCAGCCCACTCTTGGATTTCAAAGAGTGTTACAAAGAGCTATTTTTCAGGCTCAATCTTCTGGTAAAAAAGAAGTTAATGGCGCAAATGTACTGGTTGCTATTTTTAATGAGCAAGAATCTCAGGCTGTGTATTTACTGGGCAAACAGGATGTTTCTCGTTTGGATATTGTCAGCTTTATTTCTCATGGTATCAGCAAAGTCGATGATAATAATGCAGGATTGGATGATGAAGAAAAAGGTGGGGAACCTGATGGTTCAGAAATGCCTAATTCGAAAACTGCACAAGAACCTCTTGAGTTATATGCCGTTAATTTGAATGAACGCGCCTTAGATGGAAAAATAGATCCGCTCATTGGCCGTAAAGAAGAGATCAATCGTACTATTCAGATTTTATGTCGTCGTAGAAAGAATAATCCTTTATTTGTCGGCGAAGCAGGTGTGGGTAAAACTGCTTTGGCAGAAGGCCTGGCGAAGAAAATTATTGATGAAGAAGTACCTGAAATTCTAGAAGGTAATACCATTTATTCTCTGGATATGGGGGCTTTACTGGCAGGAACAAAATACCGTGGTGATTTTGAAAAACGCTTAAAGGCTGTTTTGAATCAATTAAAAAAAGAACCAAAGTCCATTTTGTTTATTGATGAGATACATACTATTATTGGAGCGGGTGCGGCATCAGGTGGTGCAATGGATGCTTCTAATTTGATTAAACCGGCGCTTTCAACCAGTGATCTTCGTTGCATTGGTTCAACCACTTATCAGGAATACCGAGGAATTTTTGAAAAAGATCATGCTTTGGCAAGACGTTTTCAAAAAATTGATTTACCTGAGCCATCTGCTGATGAAACTTTTAAAATTCTTGAAGGTTTACGTTCTCGATTTGAAGATTATCATCAGATTAAATATACCAAACAAGCATTACGTAGTGCTGCTGAGTTGTCTGAACGTTATATTAATGATCGTCATTTACCTGATAAAGCCATTGATGTCATTGATGAGGCTGGTGCAAATCAACAACTTAATTCACCTTCCAGACGTAAAAAGACCATTGGTGTGAAAGAGATTGAATCAATTGTAGCTGCAATTGCTCGTATTCCACCTAAAACTATCAGTACCAGTGATAAGAATTCACTTAAGAAATTGGCTCGTAATCTGAAATTAGTGATTCATGGTCAGGATAAAGCCATTGAAACCCTGGATGATGCGATTAAAATGTCACGAGCGGGTATTGGTCGAGAAGAAAAACCCATTGGCGCCTTTTTGTTTTCTGGGCCAACAGGTGTTGGTAAAACAGAAGTGTCGACTCAACTGGCCAAACTTATGGGGATCGAACTGATTCGTTTTGATATGTCTGAATATATGGAACGGCATACGGTTTCAAGATTGATTGGTGCACCTCCAGGCTATGTTGGTTATGACCAGGGTGGCTTATTGACTGAAGCCATTAACAAGCATCCTCATGCTGTTTTATTGCTTGATGAAATTGAAAAAGCTCATCCAGATGTGTTTAATCTGTTACTACAAGTTATGGATCATGGAACATTGACTGATAATAATGGTCGTAAAGCTGACTTTAGAAATGTTATTTTGATTATGACCACCAATATGGGTGCAGAAGCGATGTCTCGCTCATCAATGGGATTCACACATCAGGATCACAGTTCTGATGGTATGGAAGCCATTAAACGTGGTTTTACACCAGAATTTCGTAATCGTCTGGATGCTATTGTTCAATTCGGTTCACTTTCAACAGAAGTTATGATCCAGGTGGTTGATAAATTCATCTTTGAACTTGAAAGTCAATTGTCTGAAAAGAAAGTGGAACTCTATGTTGAACCTGATGCTCGAGAATGGCTGGCCAAAAATGGCTATGATGAGAAAATGGGTGCCAGACCAATGGCACGTCTTATTCAGGAAAGTATTAAAAAACCACTGGCCGAAGCTTTATTGTTTGGTGAATTAGAACATGGTGGGAAAGTCACTGTCTCGGTAGAAGACGAGCAATTAAAATTTGATTTACAAAGTGAAGTGGGCGGGAAGGTGGATAAAGTTCACTAACTTTAAAACCCGATTCTAAAACCAGAGCGCAACACACAAAAAGCCTGTACCACCATTTGATGGTACAGGCTTTTTGTTATATTTCTTACTTATACGAATTCTTAAATTCGTATAGATAATAGAGACTATTTAGCTCGGTAGGTAATACGACCTTTGCTTAAATCGTACGGTGTCAACTGAACAGTGACTTTATCGCCCGTTAAAATACGGATGTAATTTTTTCTCATCTTGCCTGAAATATGAGCGGTAACAACGTGACCATTCTCAAGCTCAACACGAAACATGGTGTTTGGCAGTGTGTCAACCACAGTGCCGTCCATTTCAATACCTTCTTCTTTTGCCATATTGCTACTGTATCTACTATAAAAAGTTAATTAATCTAAACGAGAATTTCAAGGCGTGCATATTGCCCCAATTAGAAAAAATTAGCAATACCTAAAACGTTATAATTTATTGTGCATTGATGTATTGAATAAGTTTATTTGTTTGGATTGTGTTTCAAGTTATTGAATGTAAAGGTTAAATTTGAAATTACGTTTCGCTCAGCTATATATTGAATTAACTTAAAAATTATTGTTTATCAATCAATAATTTCCATTACTATTTAATAATATCCTTTCTTAAACATATGCAATTATTCTTGCGCAAAATAATTGGGTGAATAAATTAGCCGAACATTTTTTCGTACTTTATTAACGGACTTTTTCAGGTTTTATTTTAATTAGCCATTATAGATTTTTCAATCATTGCCGCTATACTAAATACACTGGTTTTAAATTTTAAAGATAAGGTTGGTAGGTACCATGACAATAAGCAAAAAGATTCATATTCCTCTCATTTCAGTACTCCTAATAGGACTTATCGTTGTTTTTTTTGTTTCCATGGATGGCCTAACTAAGATTGAAGAAGATGTTTTTTCTAAGGAAGAAACTAAATTGATTGATTTCTTCGCGCAAAAGTTTCAGGCAAAAAAAGATGTGGCGATAACTAATGCAATTAATGTTGCGCAAAATTTTTATGTGGTTTCTTCATTGGAGAAGAACGATCGTCAAATTGCTATAAATGGACTAAAAACAATTATTGATGACTTTAAAAATAATACTAAATTTAGAAACATTAAAATTCATATCCATAATAAAGATATATTTAGCTTTGTCCGTTTGTGGAAACCGGATAAGCATGGTGATGATCTTAAAGGTTTTAGAAAAACAATTGTTGAAGTTAAGAAAACTCAAAAACCATTAGCTGCTATTGAAGTTGGTCGAGCAGGTCTTGTACTTAGGGGATTATCACCTATCATGGCAAATGGTGCATATTTGGGAAGTGTTGAGTTTATGCAAGGTTTGAATTCAATCATTAGAGATGGCAAAAAGAAAAATATTAATATTGTTATTCTAATGAAAAAAGAATATATGAGTATTGCTACATTACTCAAAAATAAACCAGAATTGAATCAAGATTATGTACTTGCTTCTAAGAAAGAAGATCTTGATCAAGAATTTTTTAATGAACTGCAAGGGCAAGACATTACTCAAGCAGGTAATACAGACAACTATTTCTATACAAGTACACCGATTAAGGATTTTAAGGGAAATATTGTGGCTTATGCCATCACAGGTGAAAATCTTAAGACAGTTAAGGGAATAATAAATGAAACAAAATCAGCCTTAATCAATCAAGTGATTATTATGGTGGTTCTCGATTTGTTTATTTTATTCTTTTTGATATTCATTATTAATAAAACTGTTGTTAATCCTATCAAGCAATTAGAAGGTATAGCTAAAGATATTTCAGAAGGTGATGGTGACTTAAACAAACGATTGAATATTGAAACCAAAGATGAGATTGCAGATGTTGCGACTTATTTCAATAAATTTATTGAATCGGTTCAGATCATTGTCAAAGAGGTTCAAGCGGGTACCCAGAGTACAAAAAAAACAATTATTGAGTTAAATTCAGTTTCTCAACAAATTGGCAAAGCCTCTATTCAAACCAATCAACATTTACAGGCATCGAGTAAGGAAATGACGGAGGTCACAGAATATACCCAAATGTCAGCTGATGGAATTTCTGAAACTTTAACTCAAATCAGAGATGCCAATGATTTAATGGCTCAGGCTAATCAATCGATGTCAACACTTAAAAATAAAGTGCAAAAGAATGTTAATTCTGAAACAGTCATTAGTCAAAAATTAAATGGTCTGTCAAATGATATTGAGAAAGTGAATGGTGTGCTGGATGTTATCAAATCAGTTGCTGAGCAGACTAATTTATTAGCGCTTAATGCTGCTATTGAAGCTGCCAGGGCAGGTGAACAGGGGAGAGGCTTTGCTGTTGTTGCTGATGAGGTTAGGAATCTTGCGGTTAGGACACAGGATTCACTAGAGGAAATCAACACCACTGTAACTGAAGTTATCAACCAAATTCATGGAATCAATAGTGAAATGAAGGATGGCGTGGATGAATTATCCGAGCTAATGGATACATCAAACACAGTCTCTCAACAAATTACCAGCAATTCTGAAATATTGGATACTTCAACTAAATCATTTGAAGACAACATGGAAAAGATACAACTAGTCTGCGGTAAAATAAAGAGTGTGGATGGCTATATTAATTCAAGTGAAGATCTAAGTAATAACAATACATCACTTATTGAGTCTATGATCACTAGTTTTAATGAGACATCTGAACAGGTAGAAAAATTAAACCGAGCAATTAATCGCTTCAAAGTCTAATCATTAATCGGTTTGCTATTAAGATTAACCATCATGATTAATCTTAATAGCAAACAATATTCCGAATAAATCAATAAGAAAAGCCACACCTCAAGTTTATTTCCCTATTATTTATCAATGTATAAGCGGTATCATATTGAGATATTATTAGAGAGTTCAAATCTATATGAAAGGTTTTTTATAGAAGAAAATAATACTGCCGGGCTTTGAGCTTAAGCAGTTTTGGAGTGTTTCCAGGCAATTTGTGCCCAGGAGACATAAGGTTTTGAAGAGGTTTCAACAATGACGATATCCATGCCGATTAATTGAGCTAGTATCTCAATATCAGGCTCTGACAGCTGCTCTTTGAGCAGCTCTAATTGTGCCGTATTCACATAAAGCAGGTTAGGTCTGAAACCATGAGCCTGTTCGTATGAAAGAGTTAATCGATTAACTTTACTGAGCATAATTTGCCTGATCTGGTTATTTTTCAGGATTAGAAATAATTATTGTGATTAAACTTATTATCGTCCCCATAGAAATAAGCTTTAGTCATTTTCTTTAAAAATTTAAAAAAATAGTATATTAAATCATGAACTTATGTGAATTTTTGTCAAAAACTGCAACCATAACAAGAACTTGTTGAATGTTTCTAAAGTAATACCCAAGCTGGTTCAAAATTAAAGGGGTTTTATTTATAGAAGGCCGGGAGGAACATCATGCCAGAGATGATTGTAATAATATTCTAGCGGTTGGTAATTGTCTTTATAACTCATTTTTCCACAGTTTTTAATCCAGTAGCCAAGATACAGCCATTTTAGACCGCGACGTTGTGCTTCTTCTATTTGCCATAAAATTGAGAAAACACCAGGACTTTGTTTCTGGTAATCAGGTGATGGATCAAAAAAAGTATATACAGCTGAAAGTCCATCTTCGACGATATCTGTGACGGCAACGCCCATTGGCTTATTATGATCCCTAAATTCAAAAAAAACAGTATGACTCCATTGGGAAGTGAGAAAGTCCAAGTATTTGTCATTGGCTGGTTCATCCATGCCGCCACCAGGATGTCTTGAGGTGACATAGTTTGAATACAGCTGATATTGAGCTTCGTCATAAACGGGTTGTTTGGCTGCAACTGTTATAGTTTTATTTTTATTTCGGCAACGTTTTTGAGAACGACTTAATTCAAATTTTTGAACATTCAATCGAACAGGAATACAGTCATGGCATTTTTTGCAATAGGGCGTGTAGACATAGCTACCACTGCGACGAAATCCTTGTGTAATAAGTTCAGAATAAATTTCTGCAGTCATTTCTTTTTCTGGATCGACAAACAGGCTATTGGCCTGACGATCAGGTAGATAGCTGCAATCATGCTCAGCAGAAAGATATAGGTTTATTGGTTTTTGCAGGAATTTATGTTCCATATTAGACATTTATATTATCCGAGCGCTTTCGTCCGAGAATCATATCTGAAAAATTATTTGCCAATCACTGAGTGTATTGTTTTATTAATTTAAGAAATTGCTTCCTTGGAATTTCTTCTGCTCCCAGGCTCAACAAATGATCGGTTGTTACCTGACAATCTATTAAAGCATAGTCGCTCTTTTTCAATTCGTCTAGCAAATGAACAAAGGCAATTTTGGAGGCATTTGTTTGATGTGAAAACATGGATTCTCCAAAAAAAACTTTTCCAAGAGCTAAACCATATAAGCCTCCAACCAATTTATCTCCTAACCAGCATTCAGCACTTTGAGCGATACCTAGTTGATGTAAATGAAGGTAAGCTTGCTGCATATCATCAGTGATCCAGGTGCCATCTTGATCTTTTCGAGGTGTCTCTGCACAGGAATATATGACTTGCTCAAAAGCTTGATTCATTGTTGTTTTGAAAATATTTTTACGAATTGCTTTCTTTAAACTTTTTGAAACATGCAATTTTTCTGGAAACAAAACTGCTCTTGGGTTTGGACTCCACCATAAAATGGGTTGGCCATGACTGTACCAGGGGAATATCCCATTTAGGTAAGCACTTATGATGCGTTTAGGAGACAAATCACCTCCTACTGCTAATAAACCGTCAGGTTCTGTTAGAGCATTGTCCGGATTGGGAAAAATGTAATTACTATCATCGGGATCAAGCCAGATAGGGTATTGATTCATATATGTTGAATGTCTTAATTTTAATTTAACTTAAATATAATCTACTTGAAAATTTGGGTTTCAACAAGTGTATTTACTGCACTGACCAACCGTCATATTAAGATCTATAAATCTGTGAAACTATTCATCTTATTTTAGATATAAAATTGTATTAATTTTAGTTTTCTAAAACCTGTCATGTTCAATCAGATGGGGTATAGCATCGTGATGATTGATGAATTAAAATCAATACTCATTCTCAGGAGTTTTAATGTCTGATTTAATAATTAATAAGCTGAATTTATCGTCTATATCTCCTAATTTTAGTCAATCATTTGATTTTTCCATTCCTTCGGGTACTTGTATGGGGCTCACTGGTCCATCAGGCATAGGAAAATCAGTTTTGTTAAAGGCTTTGGCTGATATGTTACCGCATCAAGGTGAAATTTTTCTTGGAGATATTGAGTCTCAAATGATTCCACCCCAGCAGTGGAGAAAAAAAGTGGCATTATTACCAGCAGAAAGTCAGTGGTGGTTCGACATGGTTGGTGAACATTTTCAAACCTTTAATGAAGAATTATTTGCCCATTTGGGGTTTAAAAAAGAAGTTCTGCAATGGCAGATCAGTCATTTATCCAGTGGTGAAAAACAAAGGCTGGCTTGTATTCGAGTTTTAATGAACGAGCCAGAGGCATTATTATTGGATGAACCAACTGCAAACCTGGACCCTCATAATCGTATTCAACTTGAAGAGCTTATTAAAGATTATCAAAGTGAACATCAAATCCCAGTGGTATGGATCAGTCATGATAAAGAGCAACTAAATCGAGTCTGCCAACAAGTACTGACACTCAATAATAATCATTACAAGGTGAATAAAATAAGCCTGGAACAAGAGGGTGCTATGATATGATTCATTTGACACCCTGGGACCTGGTCATTGCTTCGAGCATGATTATTCTTCTTGCCATTACCAGTTTATTGCTGCAACTTAATATTTCCAAACAACTCATTATTGCAGCAATTCGTAATGTGGTTCAATTACTACTGGTTGGTTATATTCTTAAACTGATCTTTAATAGCAATAATTTATATTTGTTGGCGACTATTGCGACAATTATGCTTTTAGTGGCTGGGTTTGAAATTAACTCCAGACAAAAATACCCCTTAAAACGTTGGGTCGGATTTAGAATTGGTACAAGTGCATTGTTCATTTCATCCTTTGCTATGGCCTTATTAAGCCTTATGGTCATTGTTGCACCGACTCCCTGGTATTCACCTCAGTATGCCATTCCACTATTGGGGATGTTATTAGGTAATACAATGAATGGTATTTCTTTGGGAATGGATAAACTGAATCAAAGCGTTTATCAACAACGACTGGTGATTGAACAGAGGCTCATGCTTGGGCAAAGTTATCAGGAAGCCATTCATGAAATACGTTCAGAAAGCATTCGTACTGGTATGATCCCAATTATTAACTCCATGGCAATTGCTGGTCTGGTCAGTTTACCAGGAATGATGACAGGTCAAATTCTTTCAGGCACACCACCCATCGAAGCTGTAAAATATCAAATATTGATCTTTTTTCTTATTGCAGCGGGAACAGGTTTTGGTATTATGCTAGCTGTTTGGATGATTGCTAAACGTTTGTTTGATGACAGGCAAAGACTTAATCTTGATATTTTACAGATTAAGCGTTGAAAGAATATGGTGAAGTTGTTAAAAGGTGTTAAAACTCTTTGCCAATGGTGCCACGATTTAAAAATGTGTTGTTTTCATTATTATTAGGGTATCTGATCTCACTGTCAAAGAGATTATTTATTTCTTAGTTATGCCCCAACTAATTTCTATTGATAAAAGGTATCTCTCTATTTTAAAGAAGGTGTCTTTAACTAACGAGTTAATTCAGCATGAACTGCAGCAAAAGCAGCAATGGCTTTATCCAGATCATCTCTACTATGTGCTGCTGATATTTGAGTTCTTATTCTTGCCTTACCTTTTGGTACGACAGGAAAGAAAAAGCCAATGGCGTAAATGCCATGCGTCAGTAGCTTTTGTGACATTTCCTGAGCGAGTTTTGCATCACCCAACATGACTGGAACGATAGGGTGATCGCCTGGTGCAATATCAAAACCAGCCTGTTTCATTCCATCTCGAAAATATTGCGTGTTTGCTTCTAAGCAATCACGTAATTCTGTAGAGTGAGTGAGCATGTCAAGAACTTTGAGTGTGGCGGCACAGATAGAAGGGGCTAATGTATTTGAAAATAAATAGGGACGGGAGCGTTGGCGTAGCATGTCTATGATTTCTTTTCGACCTGAAGTATAGCCTCCAGATGCACCACCTAATGCTTTCCCAAACGTGCCTGTGATAATATCAACTCGATCCATGACGTTATGATATTCATGGATGCCACGGCCGGTTTTACCCATAAAGCCAACCGCATGACAATCGTCATGATGAACCATGGCATCGTACTGATCTGCTAAATCACATATTTTATCTAATTGGGCAATGGTTCCATCCATAGAAAATACACCATCGGTGGTAATTAAAATTCTTCGTGCACCAGCTGCTTTTGCCTCTTTTAATTTGTCTTCAAGATCAGACATATTATTATTTTTATAACGATAGCGTGCTGCTTTACATAAGCGAACCCCATCTATAATAGATGCATGGTTAAGTTCATCGGAAATAATTGCATCTTCTTTGCTTAGTATGGTCTCAAATAAGCCAGTATTTGCATCAAAGCAAGCGGCGTATAGAATAGTATCTTCCATTGCAAGAAAGTCAGTCACTTTATCTTCAAGTGTTTTATGGATGGTTTGTGTTCCACAAATAAAGCGTACAGAAGAAAGACCAAAACCCCAGTGATCATAACTGTCTTTTGCTGCTTGAATCACTTGAGGATTATTCGCAAGTCCGAGATAATTATTTGCACACATATTAATGACTTCACTGCCATCTGACAACGTGATGGCATTTTTCTGGTCAGAAGCAATAACTCTCTCTTTTTTCCAAAGACCTGCTGCTTTGATTTCAGCTAGTTCATTGGTCAGACTTTCTTTTGCACTTTTAAAACTCATATTTCATGTCCTGTTTTCTATCGCTGATTAATCCCAGTTAAGTATGACTTTGCCGGATTCTCCTGAACGCATGACATCAAAGCCTTTTTGGAAATCACTATAGTGATATCGATGAGTGATAATTTTTTCCAAAGGGATGCCACTTTGTACCATCATGGTGCCTTTATACCAGGTTTCAAAAATTTCACGACCATAGATTCCTTTGATATAGAGTCCTTTAAAAACCACTTGATCCCAGTCGATTCCAGTTCCTTCAGGCATAATGGCCAGCATGGCTATTTTTCCACCATTGATCATATTACTTAACATGTCTCTGAATGCATGGGGTGAACCGGACATTTCCATTCCAACATCAAAGCCTTCTAAAATGCCAAGGTTACGCATAAAGCTTTTGGTTATTTTACTGTTATTGACATTTAAAGGAATGGCCTTTGGGACAATTTTTTTGACTAAATCCAGCCGATATTGATTTAGGTCAGTAATAACAATATTTCGTGCACCACTGTGAGCTGCCACCATAGCAGCCATAATCCCAATGGGACCTGCTCCTGTGATTAATACATCTTCACCAACCATGTTAAATGAAAGCGCTGTGTGAACGGCATTGCCGTATGGATCAAAACAGGCTAGAACGTCCGTTGGAATTTTACAGTTTGGACGATAGATATTTTTAGCCGGAATCGATAAGTATTCAGCAAAACAACCGGTTCGATTAACGCCAATGCCAATGGTATTCGGACATAGGTGACGACGACCTGCAAGACAGTTTCGGCAGCGTTCACAGACAATATGACCTTCACCTGAAACAATGTCACCCACTGATAACTCGCTAACATTTGTACCAAGTTCAACAATCTCACCTGCGAATTCATGACCAATTGTCATAGGAACAGGAATTGTTTTTTGTGCCCAGGCATCCCAATTATAAATATGGACATCCGTACCACAAATAGCAGTTTTTTGTATTTTAACTAAAACGTCATTATTGCCCACCTCTGGAATAGGGACTTCATCCAGCCATAAGCCTTCTTTTGCGTGTTTTTTTACAAGTGCTTTCATTGTTTTCATTGTCATACTCTGAGCCATTGGGGTAATGGTATAGTGTCTGGATTATTTGAATCTATTTATTTTAACTGTTTTATTCTGTTTTCACAGTTTTTTTATTTTATACGAAATAGTCATCTGGTGATAAAGTCACTTACTTCGCTTATGATTCCTTCTATGATTCACTACTAGTTCAATGTCCAGGTAAGAATATTCAGGAGTTTTCAGATGTCACAGGTTCAATCAAGACTGGCGTATTTTCCAGTATCGTTTTTCTCATCGGTAATGGGAATGGCAGGTTTTAGTATCGCTATTGATAAAGCAGAATCAATCTATAAGCTTGAACCAAAAGTTTCTGTAGTGCTTTCAGTCGTGACATTAATTCTTTTTTTATCTCTATTGATGATTTATATGGCAAAAGTGTTAAAAGAAAAAAATGCCGTGATTCAGGAATTACATCATCCAATTAAAATAAGCTTTTTTCCAACGATATCTATCAGTTTGCTATTGCTTTCCATTTGTATGTTACACATTAATACTGAAATTTCCAGAGTGCTTTGGCTGATAGGGAGTAGTTTACATCTTATTTTTACTCTCTATGTGATGAATGCCTGGATTAATCATGATCATTTTAATATTAATCATATGAATCCTGCCTGGTTTATTCCCATTGTAGGTAATATTTTAGTACCGATTGCTGGTGTTCCATTAGGCTATTCAGATATTTCCTGGTTCTTTTTTAGTGTGGGTATTATTTTCTGGCCTGTATTGTTGACCATTATTTATTATCGAGTTATTTTTCATCCTGCACTGCCTGAAAAATTGATTCCTACTTTTTTTATTCTTATTGCACCACCTGCTGTGGGGTTTTTATCCTATGTTCAATTAAATGGTGAGCTGGATAATTTTGCTAGAGTACTTTATTTTTCGGCTCTTTTTTTTACTTTACTGATTTTTACTAAATTTCGACAGTTTTCAAAACTAAAATTTTTCCTTTCATGGTGGGCTTATTCATTTCCATTAGCGGCTGTGAGTCTTGCAAGCATGCGCATGTTTCAACTAACTCAAAATGATGTCTACTCATTTTTGTCTATTATCTTATTGATGATTTTGACTGCTTTCATCAGTATGTTAATAATTAAAACATTTAACGCTATTTTTGATAAACAAATTTGTGTTGAAGAATAATTATTAATTCCCTTTCATTGAAGAACTCTATTACTAATAATCTTAATATCAATAAGGTTATTAAAAATGCAACAGAATCATTAGAAAGAAATCTACATTAAAGCGTTGTCTGTCAGGTGTTTTAGTGTAGTAAGATTGATCCCTTAAATATGAGAATTTCTTAGAAAAAATGTTACATGTTTTTTTTAAATAATATAGGATAATGACATCATTAAGTAATTAATAAGAAACCTCTATGTTTATAAGTGTATTAGAACTATTTAAAATCGGGATTGGACCTTCGAGTTCACATACGCTTGGCCCAATGGTGGCTGCGAATGATTTTATTCGTCTTATATTAGAACTTGATTTGGAACTAAACGACACTTTTATCAGGTGTACTCTAAAAGGCTCATTAGCTTTTACTGGTAAGGGACATTCAACTGATCGTGCAGTGGCTTTAGGATTACATGGTTTTCTACCAGAAAACTTAACTGATAAAAATGTTTCTGATGAAGTTAAACGAATTTGGAAGACTGAGCATATTGATATAGATAATGAGCACAGAGTTTTATTTAATCCAAATACTCATATTATCTTTGATAAAGGTGAGCCCTTACCTGAACATTCTAATGGTATGATTTTTGATTTAATTAACAGTAATAATGAGAAAGTGTTTTCAGAAACTTATTTTTCTATTGGTGGCGGTTTTATTAATACATTGGCAGAAATTAGTCATTTGAAGGCACCGCTTAAAATGAAGCCCTCTTCTTCATACCAATACCCATTTGATTCCGCAGATTCTATGTTACAGATGACTAAGGAAAGTCATCTATCAATTGCTCAGATGAAACAGATTAATGAGCTTGAGCATCTTACTGAAAGTCATCTATCTAAAGGTGTAAATAAAATTTGGCAAGCCATGAAAATATGTCTAGAAAAGGGATTGGATACAGATGGCATATTACCAGGTGGTTTGATTTTACGACGTGCGAAAGATTTATATCAAAGTCTTATTGATAATCCAGATAGTGCAAACATTAATGACTGGTTATGTGCTTATGCAATGGCGGTTAATGAAGAAAATGCCGCTGGTAATATGGTAGTGACAGCACCCACAAATGGTGCTGCTGGTGTCATACCTGCCGTTCTTTATTATTTTATAAAACATGAAAATGGTTCTAAAGAACAAATCCAGGAGTTTCTTCTTACTGCTAGTGCTATTGGAGGTTTAATTAAACATCGGAGTTCCATTTCTGGAGCTGAAGTTGGTTGTCAGGGAGAGGTTGGTTCTGCAGCAGCAATGGCTGCTGCCGGTTTGTGTGCCATTCGTGGGGGTAATCCTCAACAAGTCGAGAATGCTGCTGAAATTGCTTTAGAACATCATCTTGGTATGACTTGTGATCCCGTTAATGGTCTTGTTCAAGTACCATGTATTGAACGAAATGGTTTTGGTGCTATCAAGGCATATACTGCAGCTTCTCTTGCTCTTAGAGGGAGTGGGGAACATTTTATGCCACTGGATAATTGTATTGAAGCAATGAAACAAACTGGATTAGAAATGTCACACAAATATAAGGAAACATCATTAGGTGGTCTTGCTGTTAGTATTACTGAGTGTTAAAAAAAGATATATAAATATTTATTGATGCGTATATGTAACGTTAGTTTTGATTGTTGAATTTATAAAATAATATGTTGAAAATTATGGAACATCTATGGTCGTCGCCTTTGTAGCAATTGTTTTTTGTACAATCTGTTAATTATGACAATTCTTTCTTATCTTAAGACTAAATTTACCCTTTGAGCTTTTAAATTTAATAGAAGTGAAATGTAGTAGACTTTTCTTGGAAATTCCCGTTTTATTTATTAGTAAAAAATTTCGATTGTATCTATACGATATTTCAAATTGGCAGCTTTTTTATTGCCGTTGAATCTATATGAAATATGCGCCTTTACAACTATGTAACATTTAACCAATACTCTCTACTAGATTTTGATAAGGCATATAATCTGTTTTTCTCATTTCTCCAGAGTCACATGTGTTTTCTTCTTACCTTTGCTTTGAAATGAATCTTTATCTCCAAAGGCTTAATAAATTGATTTTATAAGTCATTGAAAATAAATAAAAATATAAATATTAAAAAAATAAGGCCATTTTTTTTCACTTTTTACTAAACATTTACAAATAATCCTGGATAAA
>JAPHSW010000084.1 GCA_026196615.1 Gammaproteobacteria bacterium
CTGACACGCAGTTATGATTTAGATGGCCGCCTGTCCTCTCAAACCGTGAGCGGAGCAACAACGGTATTAAATTTAAGCTGGACCTATAACCCCATCAGTAGTGTTTCTGGTATCACCAACTTACTGGATACCAGCCTGAGTCAAAGTTTTGATTATGATGAACTGGACCGTCTGAACAGTGCCGATACGGATGCCAGTTTGTATGGTTTACTGGGCTTTAGTTATGATGCCAATGGTAATCGCACCCAACAGGATGATAATAGTCAAATCACAGATTATCTCATCAGCAGTAGCAGTAACCAAACCGATAGCAGTACGGGCACCCGCAGTGAAAGCTTCCAATACGATGATAAAGGCAACCTCATCCAACGAAGCCACAATGGAGACATCTTTGATTACCATTACAATCAACAAAACCGTCTGTCTCAAATTGATAAAAACACCATTCAACTGGTCAGCTATCAATACAATGGTCTGGGTCAACGCACCAATAAAATACAATCAATGGATTCGATTGACTATGTTTATAATCCATCGGGACAACTCATTGCTGAAATTGATACCGCCACCAATATCTATAAAGAATATCTGTATTTAGAGTCTGCACCATTATTGCAATCCACCAAAGCCATGACAGGCAATCAAAACCAATATCTACTCACAGGAACCGATAATGC
Organism: Gammaproteobacteria bacterium; assembly: GCA_026196615.1. GTDB lineage: Bacteria > Pseudomonadota > Gammaproteobacteria > GRL18 > GRL18 > GRL18. The sequence goes on from JAPHSW010000084.1 coordinate 678, forward strand.
CAACACCGCCAATCAATTGACTGTATTGGCCGATGTAGAGAATCAGACCCTGGATATCACACTAAGTGATGGTCGACAGTTGCAAGCTACCTTGACGGGCAGTCAATGGCAAACCAGTACCAGTGGCAATGAAAGCATTCATACCTTGAATTACAGTGATGCTTCAGGCTTAACAGTCACCGGGACTCTGACCATTAATACAGATAATAATAGCAGTCAAGCCAATCTGAGCATTGTAGAAGTACCACAACGGCAATTTACACAAAGCTATCAGGCGCCTGGTATTGTCTCCCAGCTAACGGGCTCAACCGAGCCTCAGTACAACTATCATTTTATTTTTATGGATGACATTATGATTGTCACTGGAGGTGAAACCCTACCTGCAGCACCCAGTCCCGAACTCCATATTGATACAGTGAATAAGTTAGTCACTGTTATTTATGATGATAGCACCCAGACTGACTTTCAGATTGCTGATGCGGATTGGTCGGAATCCATAGTGGGCCAGGATACACGCTATGATTTTAGTTATAATCAGGATGGTGATACCTTATCCGGTCATTTATTACAGGGGAATAATGAGAGTAAAGCGGAGGTTGAGGTTCAATTAGGGTATGCGAGTAATGCCAGTTATACCCTGCCGTCTCAGGGGAATGGACTAGACAATCAAATTGCTTATTATCATAATGATCACTTGGGGACACCTCAGAAGCTGACGGATAAAGATCAGACTGTGGTTTGGGAGGGTTATTATTCGCCGTTTGGTGAGGTGAATACAACGGTTGCTACAGTAGAGAATAATCTGAGGTTTGCAGGGCAGTATTATGATGGTGAGAGTGGGTTGCATTACAACTACTTTCGGTATTATGCCCCTCAGTTAGGACGTTACATTACATCTGACCCTATAGGATTAGAAGGTGGACTCAATACTTATGGATATGCTTATCAAAATCCTCTCTATTGGATCGATCCCTTTGGGTTAATCTCAAATTGGGGAGGTGTTGATAATAAAGGTGACTTCAAGAAAAGGTGGAATCAAGATCCTGATACTAAAAATTGGACAAACCGTGAAACAGGCGAATGTATAGATGATGATGAATACTGGCACAGAAAGGAATTGGAAGGCCTTGGAGATGTCTGCCCAAGTTGTTGGTTGGGTGGTGGTGTTGGATTAGGTAGAGGTCTACTTGGAGGGGGGAAAGGTTTAATAAACTCTGGTCCTATTGCAAGGCAACGTGGGGCAATAGGTGACCTTCGAAAAAAACCTGGCTCGTTAGGAAAATCTAAGGGTACAGATGCTCTTAGAAGAGAAAATAAAATTGCTAGGGATGCTGCAAATAAAGCAGGACTAGACAAGGATCAAAAAAAGATTTTACATGATGAAATATCAGGTCAAGATCTTAAATATAAAGATATTTTGGATATTGCCAATGATATAAAGAATGGTATATTTTAATTTAAGGTAGACTTATAAAAAATGAAAAAAAATTTGTTTTTTTCTGAAATAAAAAAAATTTGTAATCTTGAATGTTGGTCTGTAATTTCTGGAGAAGGAAGTGGTTCTCATGTTTCTCTTGAATTTGGAGAAAAAGTTCCTAGAAATAAGCCACTATCGAACCCAAATCTTTCAGACTTATCAAAAAAATATACTGGAAAGTATTCCATATTTATTGAAGAGTGTTCTTGGAGATTAGAATCACATGAGCTAATAATATGTGGTTCTTCAAGCCCAAATAATAATGAAGGTATAATGGTAAATGGACTTGATAAGCTTATAGGAAAAAAAGTTGTAGATATAAATATTGCTAAGTTATCTTTAGATATAGCTATTACTTTTAATGATGATTTAAAACTTATTTTATTTTGTAATACAATCAATATTGAAGATGGCGATAATTACACATTTTTTACACCACAAAAAAATTTTACTGCTCAAGGTTATGGCTGCTTAGATATTGAAGATAAATGAAATAAGACACCCATCAGATTCTTGTTTGATATTGTTAACAAAGTTATATGAGAGATTATAGACACCCATTAAAAATAGGAAAATAATGAAAGTAAGGCTGAGGTTGATGTTGAAGAAATTAGAGACCCCACTAAAGTTTCCGTGCATTGTTTTCCTTGATTTAAGGGATTTAAAAAATCATTCAAATCAACTATATAATATCAAAGGAGAAGTCATTACTTTATAAAGAACAAAAACAGAGAACCTTACTATATGTTCTTGTATTTAGGTTATTTTAATTAATTTTTTACTATTTAATAATGGGATTAATCATGTTTAAGAAAATATTAGTGTTGTCGTTAATCACTTGTTCATTTAATACATTTGCTGCCAGCTCGTATGTAGGTACTATTGTGAAATTGCATAAAGGGTTGGGGGCACCTAATGTCGTTTTTCTTGTGCTAGAAAATGATCCATCTAATAAAATATCTTGCTCTACAAACTCTGTTTATGACTATGCATTTGATGTATCTACCGACGATGGCAAGGCCTTTTTAGGTATGGCATTGACCGCTTATACTACTGGTAAGCAAGTTAGTCTTGGTGGTCGGGGCTCATGTTCATTATATAGTAGTACTGAAGATATTAATTCTTTACGCTTGCAGTAGCTATCTAAGAACTTGGATGTCTTGCAATGAGATTTTGAAGCATAAAAAAGGGAAGCATACGCTTCCCTTGTGATTTTGATTTATATCTATTTGTTATTGTAAGTGGTACTCACCAACAATTTCATTATAGATAAAAACTTCACGTCCTTTTTTACCTGCTGCTGTAGGATTGTTTTCCATGTATTGATTAACATCCCCTATTTTAGCTACGTCTTGTTTAAAGTCAGCTGGGTCAACATACTGTTCAAACTCTGAACTCCAGACTGCCTTGTCATTAGCATCATCACTATAACTGATAATACCTTGATGTGTACTATTCTGAATATTCACTTCACTATAAATATTTGAAGACTCTTCATAAATCAGGTTTGATAAAGAATTATCAGCTTGCACTGAACTTGTGAATGCAACTGAAGCAAAGACTGCTGTTGTTAATAATGTTTTTAAAGTTTTCATGATTAAATTTCCTTTTGTTTAATGTTCTTAATATTTTTTATTAAGTATGATTAAAGTTTAAAGGAAATTTTATTTTAATCTGCTCGTAATGATACGTGAAAAACTTCGGAATATACGTAAAAAGATAACTTGTATTAGTTTATTGACTTCTTTTCTTATAATTATCTTTTTGATTCTACCCTACATGGCAATAATGTCTCTACCCTGCTCTTAATTCCTACAGACCATCAATTTTAAAACAAGACAATATTAGTGTACATCAATATAGAGAGAGTTATAGAACACTGTTACGAATATTTTGATTACAAGAAAACAGACTATATTGTATTTATGGTAAAGCTGAACTTATTCTTTGGTATAGGTCACTTCTGAACCTGAAAGAAAGTATATGACTATTCGGAATAATGTAACAAAAACTTTGTTAGTAGAGCTTTTCTTCTAGAAAATATTTATATTTCATATCTTCATTCAGTATATGATCAGCCCACCAGTCTCTCATAAAATTTAATGCTTCTTCAGCAATATCGTAAATTATACTCTCTAAATATCTATAAATCGGCAATTGAATAAAAGTTATATTGAACAGGTAAGATGGGCGCGGGTGCTCGATCCCCCCTCTTCTTCATTCTTTACTATTATCTGGTTAAATAGATCAAGTTGAGAGTTCCAGTCAGGCACTTCATCGGCCAGAACGTTTAGCTATTTGTTCGGGAAGACTGGCATTATCAAATTGATAGCCTAATAAGTGAATATCTTTTTCATAAACTTTGGCAACAATGGACTTTGTTGTCTCGTTATAGTAATCCATATAATTGCTATGCGAACTCTCATTGCTAAAATAAAGCTCACATTCCTTGAGGCCAAGGTGATTTGAAATAAAGGAAAAATCATCTTCAATATTTTCAAACAGGCCTATAAAGTTGAGTTGTATTTTATTCCTTTTATCTTGCATGTAATGGTATTGCGGTTTGAAATGGTTCCATTTCCAAATATTAATTTTGTTAACCCAGTTGATTACAAAATCTTCAAAGTCTCGGTATTGAACAAGTTCACTATCAAACCATTCTTTATCCTCTTTTCCAAAGCCCCCCTGTTTTAAAAAAAAATATGCGGAGACTAGTCGATCCCAGGGATTTCTTACTATTGTAAACTTGAAGTAATTTAAAACATTTCGAGGCTCAAACGTCACTAAATATTCTTCTAAGGTAGTATGTCCGCCGGCCAGATTTCCATAAAGGGCTTTACTAATGGACACTCCTGCACATTTAGGAATATGAATGAATATGGACTGGGTTTCATCAAAGGGTTGGTAAGTATACTTATCATTGACCAACGTTTTTCTCATTTGTTGACAAAATTCAAAGGCATTTTTTTTAAAATTTTTATGTTCTTGCCAAAGAGTTTCCAAATATTGCTCTGGAGTTAATAATGATAATTCCTGATCAGTCATTTTAGTATTTATCATATTCTTATTTCTTTACATCGATACACTTCAATATTCATTTATTTTATAACTCTCAACATCACAATTTCTTAAGTAGTCAGGGACTTATATGTCACGTATAATACAAAGAAAAATATTTTTATAGGCTATTTTCAACATTTGATTGTGAAAAAGGGTATTAAAGTTGCTATTTAATAGTTTTGAATTCATCTTTCTTTTTTTGCCCGTCACCTTTTATATTTATTACTTTTTTTTGAAGCAGCGTCTGGTTGTCGGTGCAAAAAGTTTTTTGATCTTAGCTTCATTGTTTTTCTATTCCTGGTGGAATATAGCCTATTTACCCTTACTGATATTATCAATTCTGTTTAACTTTATTATTGGCAATGTTTTAAACGATAACTTTCATCCGGTTCATCTTTCAAAAAAATATTTACTGACGTTTGGTATTCTGGGCAATCTGAGTTTATTGGGGTATTTCAAGTATAGTCATTTCTTTATAGATAATTACAATGTTGTTTTTGATACTAGCTTTGAATTCCAATCAATTATTTTACCTCTAGCCATTTCATTTTTTACCTTTCAACAAATTATGTATTTAGTGGATTCATTTCAAAATAAAACACGAGAATATAGTTTTTTAAACTACTCCCTCTTTGTCACGTTTTTCCCTCAATTGATTGCCGGGCCTATTGTGCATCATGCCAACATGATGCCACAATTCGCTTCAAGATGGAATTTGGTCAAGAACTATAAAAACATTGCGATGGGATTATTTATTTTTTCACTCGGTCTGTTTAAAAAAGTAATTATCGCTGACACATTGTCACAATGGAGTGCCATGGGGTTTGCTGCACCGGCTATGTTGGGCTTCTTTGATGCCTGGGCCACCTCATTATCTTATACCTTCCAACTTTATTTTGATTTCAGTGGTTATACGGATATGGCTTTGGGTCTGGCTCTACTATTTAACATTAAGTTACCTATTAATTTTAACTCTCCTTATCGAGCAAATAATATACAAGATTTTTGGCAGCGCTGGCATATTACTCTCTCACAATTTTTTAAAAACTATGTTTATATTCCCCTGGGTGGCAACAAGAAGGGTGATTTTAGAACAGTCAATAATATTTTGTTCACCTTTTTGCTTGGTGGACTTTGGCATGGTGCCGGTTGGACCTTTATTTTCTGGGGCTTCATGCATGCGATGGCATTACTCATTTATCGTTTTTGGAAAAAGCTGGGCTTCACTTTGAATGTTATAGTGGCCTGGTTCATAACGTTTAATTTTATTAATATTACCTGGATATTTTTTCGAGCCAATGAATGGCAGGATGCCAGCAGAATACTAAAAGGCATGATGGGTCTTAATGGCATTGATGTGTCGCACTCATTTCGTGCGATTTATATAAATACAGTTTTCAAATTGTCCGAGTTGTTTCCAACAATATCTGCGCATAAAAACTCTCAATTTTTATTTTCATTTGATACGTATTTTTTTATTGGCGTCTGTTTTTTTATCGTCCTAAGAACGCCCAATAGTCTTGAACTTGTTCAAAATTTCCACATAAAGAATAAAAACAGGGTAAAACTCACTTTGTTTTATAGTATTATTTTTTTTCTTTCCCTGTTAAAAATGATGATGGTGCCATCTTCTGAATTTTTATACTTTGACTTTTAGGGGATGGATTTCCAGGGAATGATATGAACTATAAAAAGACTGTTTTTAACTTCTTATTTTTTACACTGTTCTTTCTGACAATGTTTTTTCTGTCATTGTATTTATATGATCCGTTACAGATATTTCATCAACCCATTGGTCGAGAGGCCACCTTTCATCCAAAAATGCGATTACAAGCGGCTGGTATTATTAATAATTATGATTATGACTCAGTCATTCTTGGAACCAGTGTATTAGAAAACACATCGTCAGATGAAGCAAATAAACTCTTTGATAAAAAATATCTTAATTTATCAATAGGAGGAAGCAGTTTTTATGAACGTCAAATAGTTTTAAAATCTATTTTGAACAAAAAGAACAATGTGAAACAAGTGATTTTTTCTTTTGATTCTGTTTATTTAATACAGGCAACAGAGAGAGAAGATATCCCTGTAAACAGTTATGCTTACCTCTATGATGGCTGGAAGATTAATGACTTCAAAGCCTATTTAAATAAAGACAGTATTTATTGTTTATTCAAATTTTCTACTTCAAAAAAGTGCATTGGCTTTGATGTACCTTACAACACACCTAAAAGTTGGCATCATATAGAAAAATATCGTGCCCGATTCGGTGGCTTAGAAAATTGGATACAACACAAAGAAGATCCACAAATTGAAGGTTCTTTAAGAGATATAAGACATGCTGCCTATAAAATCATAAGAAACCAAACAGCCTTAAAAACAAGTGTTAAAGATAAAGTGTTACAGGCAAAACAATATGTTGATGATTATTTTTTAAACCTTGTAAAGAAACATACGCAAACTGAATTCATTGTTATTTTTCCACCTTATTCAAGAATTAGATTTGCTATTTGGGCACAAACCAACAAAGAATATTATGAGGTTCATAAGGCTATTGTGAAGTACATGTCAGAGAAGGATGATGAGCTTTCTAATTTAAAAGTATTTGCTTTTGAAAACGAAGAGTTTTTAGACAATATCGCACAATATAAAGATCTGACTCACTATGAAAAAGGAATTAATTCGTGGATGCTCAGGTCTGTTAAAAATGAATATGGACGACTTGATTCAAAAAATCTGCCACACTATTTTCAATCTATTGATGAAAAAAATCTTAATTTTGATTTGCTTTTATTACAAAATCAAATTGATTTTGCTATAAAGTACTCACGGACTCGTTGAACTTCAACATTATTATTAATCATTTTATCCGTTTCATCGGAAATAAGCCCCTGAGATTTATACGCTTCATACCCAGGGTTTTTACTTGAAAAACGAAATTCTTGTCCGGTTATTTCAGGTTTATATTCATGCTGAAAATTTTCTAACAAAAATTGTCGGAAGTTTTCTTCAGTAAATTCTGCAACATAATCAATTTCATTGACATAATCAGGTAAAGCATAAAAGACTTTAAATTCTGGTCGTCCTATAATTTCTTGAATAAATTGATCCAGTGAAAGATCTATTAACCAAACAGGTTGAATAACGGCTTCAGGCTTTTTGTTTTCTAATGAACTATTTTGGGCCCAGGTCCATAAAGAACACAATAAATCAGATGGCTCTCTAATAAACATAAAAGTGAACCAGCCATTGCGGCGAAATGACTGAATGCTTTTCAAGGTCCAATTGTGGTGATGATTATGAACATACTGCTTTGATAAATAATCATGTGAGTAATACTGGTAGTGAGTTCGTATTTGATCAGGTGTGGGGTATTGAGCTGAATAACGATTATTTGCCAGCTGCAATAATTCTTCTTCATTCCAGTCTCTTTTCAAATAAAATGGACTTATCCATGAATTAAATGTCTTAAACTGCTGTTCTGTAATATTATCATTTTTATTTTCAAATACATGATTTTTCAGATAATAATCAATAAACCGACCTGCAGCTTTGGCATAATGTATAAAAGCAACTTTCTGGACCATACGACTTACTTTTTCCATTGGTGCAATTTATTATGGTGCTGTGTAATTTGAGCAGAAAGTAATGTGAGCAATTGTTCAATAATGTGGTTACCTTCTAACTCATCCCTATTGGCATGTAATAAGGCTTTCTGACTCATTTGATGATAATATGTTTCATCCTCAAAATAGTGATCCAGTGGTTCAAGCCAGTCGAATAAATCACTATCAATTTTTATAATTGTACCGCCATCGCCGACATTGCTAGGCAAATAGCCTCTATCTGACGCTAATACGGGTATGCCGCCAAGTTGTGCTTCCGTTACAAGACGACAAAATCCTTCGTCATTAAAACGCGGTACAATGAGAAGTCGGGTTTCATCCAGAACAGAATCCATATCATTGGTTTTCATGACCCATTCAATATTGCCGCAACGTAATGCCTTTTCAAAACAAAGTGCACGCCATTGCTCAGATACTTCCCCGCTTTCAACAAAAGTAAATTTCAGATCAGGACGCTGCTGTGCAAGATAAAAAACAATCTCAATTCCCTTTTTACGAACTGTATTTACAAATAGGATACGTTTTCCACTATGCGGTTTACTATAGAGTTCCTTATTGATATACGGCAAAAGAACATGAGCTTTAACACCATAAAGACCGGTGAAACGTCTGGAGATAAAAGGTGAGCTGGCCAAAAAAAGGATTTTTTCAACCATTGAATTATTGAGATAATAGTGTGGCTCAACATTAAACAACCAAACAGCAAGCGGAACATCTAAAGATTGACATTCTTGAATGAGTTTTTCACTTTGACCATCTACCACGATAACGATATCAGGCCGTAAAGTAACACAGAGTGCTGAAAAGCTCTTAGTTGGATCTATCGTCCTAAACAATTTAAATCCATATTTGCGGTCAACCTGAACTTGTGTCTGCATCTCATGTGTTGATTTTCCCGATAGAACAATCGCCTCATGATCTAAATCAGTCAGCTTCTGGCAAAGTTCCATGATGGTACGATTTTGTCCAGAAAAGTGTTCCGGAATAAACGCGTTGGTCGTAATAAACAAAATCCGCATACAGTTGATTACCCAGTCAAAGAAAAATGATTTCGCAATGTTGTTAACAAAGTTGCGACAATGTAATCACTGGAATGTTCTAACCGTGTGGCATTACTTTTTGCTTTATCTGATAATTCTTGGTACAGAACTGGATCTGAATAGACTTTATTAATGGCCTCCACCCAAAATTCAATATCAGTATCTGGTTCAAGAAGAATTCCACCTTCTCCTACTGCTTCTGGTAAACCTCCACGACGGCTTGATATTACCGGGATTCCGTTAATTTGAGCTTCAATAGCCGAACGACCATAGGCTTCTTCCCAGACACTTGGCATGATAAGCATGCGTGCAGAACCATAAAGAGTTTCAATATTATTTGTGGGACTACACCATTCGACATTCGGTAACTGCGTGAGACGGCTATAACAATAATCTAACCATGGTTTTGTAAGATTCCAACTTTCGAAAACACGAAACGGTAAATCTGGAAGTTTTTCAGCCACACGAAAGAAAATCTCAACGCCTTTCAATAAGGATGGGTTTATAAATAAAATCTTTTCTCTGCTGGTATCAATACGATATTTTTCTGTTTGAACCAGAGGTAAAAGAACTTCTGAGTGGATTCCAAACAACGAGTGTAATCGCCTGGCGGTGAACTCTGAATTGGAAAAATAACAGATATTAGGATCCGGAAGCAGTATTCCGCCAAACTCCCGAAATTCCACATTATGAATATATACAGCAGTAGGCAAACCGGTATCCATTGCAGCGACAACCATTGCAGCGGTATTATCACCGGTCAAAACCACGATAGCATCTGGTTCAATAACCGCCGCAACCGTCGTTAATGAACCAGTAGGATCAGGCATACGTATAACAGGGTAACCTAATGATTCATCTGAACGGGGACGAGCTTGAGCGTTATTGTGTGCTGCGACATAGCCACAGAGAACCGCTGGCTCTGCACCACGTTCTTTCAGTGCTAGACAGAGCTCATGTAAAGTTGTCTGTAATCCACCAACAACATCTGGAAGTACTCCATAACTTGTAACAAATAATATTTTCATTAAGAAGCAAGCGAATCAATATCTCGATTCATCAGTTCAGTGTTGATATTCTCATCCGTTTGAATTTGCTCCATCGAATCTTGATTTGATAATTGTCGTAACCATCCAGAATAATTTTCTGGAAGCTTTACGGCACGGCCTTTAGGAGGGGGGGCACTCTTTGGCCCTGACAATGCATCAAGAATTTCAGGAAGTCGAGCAGGTGGAATTGGCCCCGTTTCGATACGACCATCTGTTTTAAGGATAACATAATGTTCATTTGCTTTAACGGATTTGGTAACACCAGTACTATGGCTAGATCCCTTCAATTCATCACCATAGAGAAGATAGGCGGTAACATCTCCCCCACCTCCAGGGATATCAATAACAACCACTGCCCCTCGTATACCCAAGTTGCCAAGAGGTGTTCTAACCGTCACATCACCTGTCTTACTTGCAGCACCACCAACGAAACGTAATAAACCCTTCGCCGAAGATAAGGTAATAGCCCCTTTATTACTCTTTGGTTCATAAACAAATTCATCAATAGCCAGTTCTGAATCAGGTCCCATACTTAATGAAGATTGATCGAGAAACATTAAATGAGTTTGTCCTGTCTCACCAGTACGGATAGTCTCATCACGGAATATATCACTCCCCACAAAAATCACTCTTGATTCTTCAGATTTTATCTGACCTTCTACTACTGGATTGACTTTACTGGCAACCCCCGCTTTCTCTGGAGCTGCAATAGCAGCAGTAGAAACAGCTAAACCCAAAGCACTTAACGCCAACCAAAGCTCTTTTTTTTCCACTTTAGAATCCCTTTTGTAAACTGATCATGAACAATTTGTTCTCAACATCATAATTAACAATATTTGAGTCTGCTTCTGAGTACTCCATATCCATAAGTAATGCCCACTCAGGTGAAACAGGTAATTTATAATTCAAACCTAAACGCCACTCTTTATCACTACGTGTTTTATTGGGTGCAATAAATGGGTCCGGAGCACCGAAGTCTCGAAATCTACGAATAATATAAGGAGTAAGTGTCATTCTCTGTTCTTTTTGAAACAGGAAGTTGTCATGTCTCAGACTATAACGCAAGCTAATATCGTATTGATCGACCTCAAGGTAGTCACGTTTTGCGTCCTTCAAACGAGCAAATAAACCAACTTGAATCATATGACCATGCTTGAATTCGTTAAGATAATTCAATTCCACTCTATGTTCATCACCATCACGTAGTGAGGCATTTTGGTGATCCTTAAAATCATCATAATTGACGTCTCGAAATTGATATCGAGATCTAAACTGTGAGTTTGTATCCGGTGAAATTTTAAAATCAAGCCCAAGCCCTGCAGTCTTTTCATACAAATGACCATCTAAACTTGAGCCTCTCAATATAAGGTGCGGCCTAAAACTGTGTTGTCCAGAAGCTCTTCTGGGTGACTCAAAGATTGGTCCACTGGTTAGCTCCAGCAAATTGAAATTTAATTCATCATTATCATCATAAGCAGTTCCATAAAAAAGCAAATCAGAAGCCAGACTTGTTCCAGATGATAAGCGATAGCGGTGATTAAGACGTGACAAAAGAAATGCATTGACATCACTGTCTTTCTTACGTGAATCTGGCATGGGTACACTCAGACCAGACGAAAGGATTTCTGAACGCTCTGGCGATAGAGTCGGATTACTCTGATACCGAAAGCCAAAACGGACAAAACCTTTGAAATAATGAGGTGAGTCCAATTGTTTAAGTTCACCCAGATATTCATTTGCAAGAACCGTAATTTGACTACCTTCTCCAGCTAACTCTTTTGCCCGCTGTAAATAGGTATTAGCCACTTGCGGCGATCCTAATCGGTGATAGAGAACACCTAATTCAAGCAAAACTCTGGGTTGGTTACTAGTAATCACTAGCATGCTTTCTAAGGCACCAACAGCAATTTCGAAATTACCTTCCTCAATAGCAGCATGTGCGTATTCATAAAGGAGATCGAGATTTGCAGGATCATTGAGGACTTTTTGATAAACACTGCCTAGTGCTTCAGAGGGTGGTTTCGTACTGGCATGGGAAGATGTCATCCATAGCATGATGGATAAAAGACACAGTTGAAAAATCCTTGTAACCATTATTTTCCAGTCATGTGTCATTACAAATACCCGTGTTTTGATTATAAATAATACAACTCAACTCATTTCAATGTCAATTTTATTCAGGAGCCCGAGTATTCATACTGCTCTAATATTCATTTCGTATCAGCAACAAATACGCCATCCCAAGCCACATCAGGTGGATTATCCAGGTATTTATTGGCTCGTTCTTCATAAAGTTCAAATAAGCCATCAATATGATAGTTTTTACCAAGAACTTTCGCTTCTTTAGACGCTTGTATTGTATCAATCCATTTCTGTTCACGCCATTTTTTAAGCATAGCATCTACCGCACTTTTTAAAAGCTTAAATTCATTAGTTTTTGCCATTTTTTCATCACCGATCAATCCATAAATTCGCACCGCCTGAGTTTTACCCTTAACTCTAATTTTGTCCAGCTCAAAGACAGCTAATTCAGGCACCTGAGCATATGTGTACTCACCAATGACAATTGACACGCCATAGTTTTTAGACTGTCCTTCCAATCGAGAAGCCAAATTCACTGTATCACCCAACACAGAATAATCAAAGCGCTTGTCCGATCCCATATTGCCCACAACACATTCTCCAGAATTCAAGCCCATACCAACTTTTAGTGGTATATGAGGCCTGCCTTCTGCCATTGCTTCCTTTTCCAGACGTTTATTTATCGGCTCCATTTCCTCTAACATTTTCAATGCCGAAATACAGCCGTTTCGGGCATGATCAGAATCATCCAGAGGTGCATTCCAAAATGCCATAATACAATCGCCAATATATTTATCCACTGTTCCTTTTTGACTGAGAATTATATTGCTCAATGGCGTAAGTAGTTTATTAATTAATCTTGTCAGACCTTCTGCATCAAATTGTTCTGAAATCGTTGTAAATCCTCTTACATCACAAAATAAAAGTGTCATAATACGCTTTTGACCTCCCAATTTTAATTGATGTGGGCTTTCAGAGAGCACATTAACCATATCAGGTGACAGATACTTGGAAAAAGCTCTACGAATTTGCTGCTTTGCCGCCTTTTCATCGGTAAACCCCAAGTAAATCAACGTTGAGTACAGCAAAAATGAGGTAAACACCGCAAACGTCGCATCTATTAAAATCAGTTTTTCTGTAAATAAATACCAGGACCCCAAAATAGCAGAACTCGATAAGAGAAAAAAGATAAACAACGACCAACTTGCACCTAGTATAGGAGTAACAATTAGCATTAATAAGCCAGCTAAAGCAATTATAATAATTTCAACACCTTTACTCACAAATTGAGAACGACTTAAAAACATCTCAGCAGCCACAATTGCACCTAAGTCACGATCGATAGCCAGTGCATTTTCAACGACCTGTGCATGAACTTCTACTCCTGGAATTTGAAAAGAAACCGGTGTAGAACGAATATCTAATAAACCAATTGCCGAAGAACCCACAAAAATTATTTTACCTGCTACTTTGGATGTTTCCACATTCCGATTCAAAATATCAATAGCTGAAACATAAAGGTCGGGATCATGTGGTGCAAAGTAGGGTCTGACCTGTCCATTTTCATCTGTCGCAATCTTTAAGCCATCAGGTTTAACCAGACTTCTTGGAGCTACCCCAACACCTTTAACGCCGTTAGGTTCGATTTCTAATATCAAGGTTGGTACTTGCAAGGCAACACGAATAGCTTCAATTGCCAAAGAAGGATAAAGTTCTCCATTATGCTGATTTACAACAGGAACTTGACGAACAACGCCATCCAATACTGGTTTAAAAGCAAAGACACCAATACCATTCACTTGTTTCTCTAATAATGGCAGATTACCAATTAATGTGGGCATTTCAATAAGAAACTTGTCGGGTTCAGGTGAGTTAATATCCAGTTTCCGAATTGCAATTGCTTTTTTTGGAAGAACAGGTGCTGTATTGGGTAGTTTATCCCAAAAGCCGGCCCGACCAAGCACTACGTTAGACTGGGATAGTGTATGTGCAAAAAACTCATCATTACTTTCCAAAGCACGAACCTTATCCAACGTTTCTTCATTTAACCCTTCCAATGAATTGATTAAATTCTTTGGGTTTAATCTATCAGGTTCTGAAAAAACGACATCAAATGCAACAACTGCAGCTCCCATATCGTGTAGGTTTGCTACGAGTTTAGCCATGATCTTTCTTGACCATGGCCATTGGCCCAGCTTTCTCAAACTGACTTCATCAATATCAACAATGGTGACTAATCGATCTTCTGGCGCTGGTAGGGTACGAGGTTTAACCAGCTGATATAAATCAAATGTTTTTTCTCGTATATACTGGACAGGATATGGATCCTGATGGGACAGCACTAAAAGTGCAACCAGCAAAACAACACCAATTAATTGTTTAATATTAAACACTTTTTTTAACAAGTTATCTCTCCCCTAAAATACATGTTTAATATTACTCATATTTTAAGAAATTTAACATTTCTTCGGTCTGTTTTTGACCCGGAAGTAACTTTCCAGTGCTCAGATAACTTCATTCTGTTCAGAGCATTATTAATTGCAATAATATGATTTTTTTCCTGTAAATCATGATTCTGCAATGAAGTGTTTCTTCCATGATAGCGATATTTGTAGGTTAATTCTGGAATGTAAGCGATATTGCACACTTCACTGAGTTTTAACATCATATCGTAGTCTACCGCATTTTTCATTGACTCATCATAGCCAGAAGTATGCATCCAATCTCGCTTGCGAAACATTCTAAAAGCGGTACAAATCATAGCGACCATCAAATGTTCTCTCGTGAAATGAGATGAGTCATGTTTCCTCATAAAAATTCCGCTACGATCGACCCAATTATAACGACTATAAACAGCACCCACGTTATTTTTATCCAAAAAATTGACCAGAATATCGACCGCCCCTGGCTCCAACATGTCATCACTATCCAACTGCCCAATATACATGCCTCTACACTTACTAATCGCTCGATTGCTCGCAGCGGCAATGCCACTATGAGCTTGTGAAAACCAATGCACTCTCGATTCCTGATTATAATATTTGTTCAGTATGTGTACTGTATCATCTGTCGAACCATCATCACAGATTATGACTTCCAGATCAGTAAAAGTCTGCTTTAGCACACTATCAACAGCCTCTTTAATGTACTCTCCATTGTTATAAGAAGGAATAAAAATGGATACTTTAGGCACTTGGTATTTTTTATTTGAAGTATAGTGCCTGATGGAAGGAATTGGACACTTCTGCTGTAAAATAGGCCGAGTAATTTTTAACCCAGCCTCACGATCTATTTGCTCATTATTTTTGTTTTCAGGTAATTCTTGATGAAAGCAGGTGCACCCCATTATGGGTATAAAGTAATAACCTTGATTGTAGAGTCGATAACCAAATTCTACATCTTCCCCACCCCAATGTTGAAAATCCTCATCAAAGTAGCCCACCTCTTGTATTGATGTTTTAGGAAAAGCAATAATCCCTCCTGAAAAAAGTTCAAAAGGAAACAGTGTTTCTTTTAGGTTATTTGTACTCGCTAAAATAGGTAAACGCCAATCGAATGAACGCCCATCAACAGTCTGCCAATTGGCAACAGAATTTGTAGATTTAATTTCAGGTAATTGCTCTATAAGCTCTGGTTTTTCTAACAAATCATCATCTTGATAATTATTTGTAGATACATTTTTTCTGAGTCCAAATAAAACCGCTTGATCCGTCACATAAAAATAATTCATAAACGTTTCTATAAAATTTTCCGGAGGAATGACATCACAATCTAATACAAAAATATAATCAGCTCTAGCAGCTTTGATTCCAAGATTTCTAACAGCAGAAAGTCGATATCCGAGATCTTCCTGGCGCACATAACGAATGTTTAGATAACCTTTGTATTTATCAAGCACATTAATAATATGATCACTACTGCCATCATCAGCTATGATGACTTCAATCAAATCATGAGGATAACTTTGGTGTACTAAAGCGGCTAATGTCTTAGCCAACATTTCTGCACGATTATAGACAGGTATTACGACTGATAAAGACAATGATGGCTTTGTATCATGAACTTGAAATTCTTTTACAGCCTCTTCAATAAAAGAATAGTCATTTCCTGCCCCTTTAAGTGGAGGTAAAAGCAGTTCAGGAGGATAATTGTCTGGTAAAGTGGTTTGATGTTGTAAAATAAGTTCTTCTGTTGGACATTGCAAATGAAAATCAGCCGCTTCATCAAAACGCCCCAGATTGATTAATGCTTTTTCGCACCAGTAATAACCTCTAGGTGACTTAGAATAATTTTCAATAAATTTTTTTCCATAATAGTAACATTGCTGCATATCATTCAATAAAAAATTGACCTTACAAAGTAGTTCATAGACATGAGGGTCATCATCATTTAATAGCTGAATTTTTCCAATAGTTTCTAATGCATCCTCATAGCGGTTCAAGTTAATCAATGCATGTGTCTGTGCTTTTATCCACCACGGGTTAGAATTTTCAAACGTTAAAAGACAATAACTCCAGAGTCTGTTAGCTTCTTCCCAGTCATTTTGCTTTTGAGCAATTTTAGCCAACCCACTAAAGCCCACATTGAAGTCTGGAAATTCAATACTTAACTTTTTATAGATTTTTTTAGCTTCTTCATAGTGCCCTAATTCAGTTAATGCATTGGCATAATTGGCATGCCACCAAAGGCGTTTTCCATCATCAAATAATTGAATGCAAATACCCCAAAATTTTATGGCGAGTTTCCAATCACTCCGTTTATTTGCCAGTTTGGCTAATCCCAGATAACCACCTTCAAAATCAGGAAATTCGCTCTTTAACTGATTAAATTGTTGATTGGCTTCATCCAGGCGACCTAATTCCATTAACGCATTAGCATACTCAGATCGCCACCATTTCAGCTCACCCTCTTTGTAGGTCTGGATACACTTATCCCATAATTGTAATGCTATTTCCCAATTTTTTTCTTTTTTCGCCTGTTGTGCTGATCTAACCAATTCATGCAATTGATCTGAATTTTTCTTATGTTGGCTATCTGAATGTACCAACCTTACTCCCCTTCTATTTCATTTTGACAAACACAATTTATAATGAGTAATTATATTACAAGATTACTCTCACATAATTCTCAAATACTGTCAATTTTTGATTATTCAGCCATTTTTACAATCTCCGTCACTTATTAATTATTCCTGAGCGTAATAGTGTGCACGTAATTCGTAATGCTGGTAGAGGTACAAGTGATGGAAAATACATTAATTGGTTAACTATCACTGATAATGTTGAAAGTGTAGTTGATGATGTCGTTCTGATACGGAGTAATTCAATGGTCCCTTCTGATATTCCAATTTACAGATATATCTACGATTGTAAGACAGGAGAAGTAGTCAAAATTTCTGAATCAACAGAAGCTGACAAAGCAAGTTAAATTTAACAGTCATAGTCACTGATAGAAAAAATTTAGAGAAACGCTACTTATTCTACTACTGATTTTATACTATTTAGTGACAACTATAAGTAATCTTTGGACGAAGAGTAAAATTCTGTAAAGATATTTCTAGATTCGATAAATAACAAAACTATTTTTGGGTATGCTCTGTTAAGTTTTATCATATTCTGCTTTTTGGAATTAAAATGTTTTAGTTTGATAACGGTTGATTAATATAAACTAAGTAAAAAAGCCACACTGTAGAGCCTTTTAAATTATAATTAAGTTAGCCTGACTTCATAGGTAAGATCTTTAGGAATTGAATTGAAGCCCCATAAATGATCAAATAGTTGTTTCTGACGCAATTATTATGATATCCAAAGGCTTCAAATGAA
>JAPHSW010000275.1 GCA_026196615.1 Gammaproteobacteria bacterium
CTTGAATTTCTGAAGATTCTACAGGCTCTACAGTTTCTTGGCTAAGAATGCTATCAGTTGAGTGTTTATGGAATGTTGTTGATTTCCTGGCATTTTTTAATTCTGCAGTTGCAGCAGATAGTGAGGCTGCAATACGCTCCATTTTTTCTTTAATGTCAGAACCAGATGATTTTGAGCTTATTCCCCCAATTGAAAATCCTTCATTATTACTTCTTTCAATGCTATTACCGGGTAAATCAGTTGCTGCATCCTTAAAAGTGGAGGGGGGAGGTGTCTCTATAGTTTCTGCTTCTTCGGGTGAAGTGGAAAGCTGATTAATGTTGTCACTGAGATTGTTTTGTAATTGACTCAATTGTTCAGTGGGTGCACTGTCAGATGCTTCGGTTTTTTTTTCATAAAGATTATCTAAAGCATTAAATATATGATCACATTTACCACAACGAACTTTTCCGTTGGCGATATCCAGGTATTCCTGAGAAATTTCAAAGTGTGTATCGCAGTTAGGACAATGAGTATACATTTGCTGAAAACTTTCCTTGAATCAACTATCCAAACAGGCTTCTAGGCACTGTCGATAAATTTTAGAATATGATCTTGAATACTAACATTATTAATTAAAATAATCTGTAGTTTGTCACTTACTTAAGGACTTTGATAGACTAAAAAATGTTAGTATTTTATTGTGTCTTTGTCATATTATAAAACTATTGTTTGGTTCCTACTACTCGTACCCAATCACCCTCTTGAATTATTTCATCAATACGGAACCATTTCTGGTAAGTCGCTGCAATCTTATCTGCCTGTTCTGCTAAAATTCCTGATAAAACAATTTTGCCTTTTGGGGCAACATGAGAAGAAAGCATTGTAGATAAGTCCACAAGTGGGCCAGCAAGAATGTTAGCCAGAAGTAGGGGACATTGGAGTGTTTTATTTTGTTGTTTAAAGTCAGGTACAGAAAACATTTTTATATTGTTTACAATATTATTTTTTTCTGCATTAGCCTGGGTCGCGAGTAAAGCCTGGGGGTCAAGATCAACAGCATAAACCCGAGTTGCTCCGAGTAAGCCAGCAGCAATGCCTAAAATACCGGAACCACAACCATAATCAATGACCTCGATAGGGCCTTGAAAATGTAGATCTAACCACTTTAAACATAGTGAAGTTGTTGGGTGTGTCCCTGTACCAAAAGCCAAACCAGGATCAAGCATAATATTTACTGCGTCAGGATCTGGGGGAGTATGCCAGCTAGGACATATCCAGACGCGTTCCCCAAACTGCATGGGTTTAAAATCATCCATCCAGGCGCGGATCCAGTCTTTGTCCTCTAGTGGGTTAAGAGTATAAGGTGGAAGTTTACCATAGTGAGTTTCAATAAAGCTTAAAACAGAATCAACATTGATGTCGGCTTCAAATAAACCAGTCAAAAAAAGATCTTTCCAGAGAGGGGTGCTGCCTGGCGGTGGTTCGAAAATGGGATCATCATGGGCGTCTTGAAGGGTTACTGAAGCTGCACCTGCCTGACTTAAAATGTCAGACAGTTGTTCGCTATTTCTGTGAGTCGCTTCGAGAGTAAGTTGCAACCAGGCCATAAAAACTCTTTTTTGTTTATTTACTAAGGACTTTCTATAGAAAACCAGTCTCTAGAAAGTCAATCTAAACTCAAGGTCTGTATCAATACTAACTTTATAGTCCCAGTTTCTTCTCAAGATAATGGATATTGGTGCCACCTGCTTTAAATGCACTATCAGAAATAATATCTTGCTGTAGTGGAATATTGGTTTTAATTCCTTGGACAACCATTTCACTTAAAGCAGTATCCATACGTGCAATTGCTATTTCACGTGTATTTCCAAAAGTGATCAGCTTACCAATCATTGAATCATAATAGGGTGGAACGTTATAGCCGCTATAAATATGAGAATCGACCCTCACACCTGGACCACCAGGAGCGTGATAGGTTTCAATAGGACCTGGGCTGGGCATAAATGTTTCTGGATCTTCAGCATTAATACGACATTCAATTGAATGACCATGGATTTTGATATCACTTTGTGAAAAACTCAATGGTAAGCCGGCAGCAACACGTAATTGTTCACGGACCAAATCAACGCCTGTAATAAATTCAGTTACGGGATGTTCTACCTGAAGACGGGTATTCATTTCAATGAAATAGAATTCGCCATTTTCGTATAAAAACTCAAATGTGCCAGCACCACGATAACCGATTTGGCGACAAGCTTCGGCACAACGTTCACCAATTCTATTTCGGACTTCTTCTGTAATGCCTGGAGCTGGTGCTTCTTCCACGACTTTTTGGTGACGACGTTGCATAGAACAATCACGTTCACCTAAATGAACGGCATTACCATGTTCATCAGCAATCACCTGAATTTCAACATGACGTGGAGTTTCCAGGTATTTTTCCATGTAAACTTCATCATTACCAAAAGTGACATCAGCTTCAGTTTTAGTTAATGAGATAGCGTTGAGCAAAGCAGCTTCAGAGCGAACAACCCGCATTCCGCGACCTCCGCCACCGCCAGAAGCTTTGATGATAACTGGATAACCAATTTCACGACCAATGCGCAAATTAGTTTCAGGATCATCACCTAAGGCACCATTAGAGCCTGGGACGGTAGGTACACCAGCTTTCAGCATGGCTTTAATGGCCTCAACCTTATCACCCATGGTGCGGATTGAATCAGGGCGAGGACCTATAAAAACAAAACCACTTTCTTCAACGCGTTCTGCAAAGTCAGCATTCTCAGAAAGAAAACCATAACCAGGATGGATTGCCTGTGAGTCAGTGACCTCGGCAGCACTAATTAGTGCTGGGACATTTAAGTAGCTTTCAGTTGATGATGCGGGGCCAATACAAACGGATTCATCAGCAAGAAGGACATGCTTAAGAGTTTTGTCTGCATCTGAATGAACGGCAACGGTTTTTATTCCTAATTCGCGGCAGGCACGCTGTATGCGTAGTGCAATTTCTCCACGATTGGCAATTACTATTTTCTCAAACATCAGAGGATTCCAGGTGTTTATAAATTAGTGTAAATTGTATTTTTTAATAAAGTGTGAAAAAAAGACGACTTTATTCTATGATGCAAATGGCTTGGCCATATTCCAGAGGCTCACCATTTTCAACACAAATTGCTTTAACAGTGCCGCTGACGTCTGCTTCAATTTGGTTCAATAATTTCATTGCTTCAATAATACAAATTGTGTCGCCCTTAGAAACTTTCTTTCCTATTTCTATAAATGCCGCAGCACCCGGAGAAGGTGCACTATAGTAAGTGCCAACCATTGGGGCTTTGACTTCATGACCAGTAATGGTTTCTGGGGCAGCGATAGCTGCCTCAGTGGGCGCTGCAATAGGTGCTGGAGCTGGAGCATATGCTTCTTGTGGCATATGCATAATGGCTGGTGCTGCAGGTGCTGGGCTGTTACGTGAAATTCTTACAGACTCTTCGCCTTCATGAATTTCAATTTCAGCTACACCTGATTCATCAAGTAGTTCAATGAGTTTCTTTATTTTTCGGATGTCCATAATTTGAACCTTGCTTATTAATTTATAGTCAGTACCTGGCTTGTTTAAAGTCGAGGTACTTGTTAAGTAGTGACACTATACAGATATCAGTACAGTGCCTTATGTCAAAATTTTTATTTGTTTTGGTGCTCTTATTGTGATTCGTTTTGCTGGCTAATATGAGTGCAAGCGTATTGTAATGCTAATTCGTATCCCATATGTCCCAGGCCTGAAATCACACCGATAGCAATATCAGAGAAAAAAGATTTGTGACGAAATTCTTCCCGTTTATAGACATTGGATAAGTGCAGTTCTATAAATGGAATGTTAACACCTAATAGAGCATCTCTGAGTGCAACACTGGTATGAGTAAATGCTGCTGGATTTATAATAATAAAGTTAACCTTGTCCTGATATGCATTATGAATGCGTTCAATGAGTTGGTACTCGGCGTTGCTTTGAAAGCATTCTAGCTGGTGACCTGCAGTGCCTGCTAATGTGATTAGGTTTTTATTGATGTCATCTAGTGTCATCCTGCCATAAAGAGTTGGTTCACGAACCCCAAGTAAATTAAGGTTTGGACCATTTAGTACTAATATTTTTGTCATATCAAAAACATTCCCAACTCTATTAATCAGTTGCTCTTTTTTTAAAATCATCTGGTTTATTCTAAATATGTTTTTTTTATACTTAGAAGCCTATTTAGAAGCCAGAGTTATTTGTAGTGAATATGATTAAATTATACTATAAGTTGATGCGAACAGCATCGATTGAGTGAAAAAATCATTATAGGAATTATTTTGCATGAGATTAGTAATTTTGTCCAGCAATATTACATAAATTGCTATGAATTTCACAAATAACAACAAATACCCACACAATCTAGACATAATTAAGAGAAGTTGTTGTATTTACAATAATGGCTTTATCTGGCTTAATAATTTTTGTTTGGAAATGAGTCCACCTGCTCGATACCGGATAATTCCTTGCTTATCAATAATGAGGCTATAAGGTAAAGCGCCACTATTATTTCCATATTTGTGGGAAATTTGCATGGCTTTTTTACCGCCAACCAATATGGGGTAATTAACACCAATATGCTCAATAAATTTGGCGATTTTCTTTTCATCATCAATACCAACACCTATTACAACAAAGTTTTTATCTTTGTATTGATCGTAGACTTCTATAAAATCAGGCATTTCTCTTCGACAGGGAGGACACCAGGTGGCCCAGAAATTAAGTAAAACAACTTTATTGTTCCATTGCGAAAATTTTTGCTGCTGGCCATTCAGATCCGGTAGGCTAAAATCCTGAAGTTTATATGAATGAGACTTCATTATAACTTCAGGACTGTTTAGTGCCTGGTTTTCATGAATAAAAATAAACCAAAATAAAATTGTGCTAACAAAAATGATAGCAATGATATTGCTTTTTTTCAGATGAGGAATCATGCTGCCTTTATTATTGATTATTCAGAAAAGTCTCAACATGTTGAGCAAAATCATCACCATTTTTATAACCAACTATTCGGAAATTACGATTCTCTGTTGCTTGAGGTGTATCAGATTGCGGCGTAAAGAAAAGTATGGCTGGTGGTGCAGGGATCTGAAACTCTTTTAAAAGTGCATTGTCTATCTCATCCATATCAGTGACATCAGCTTGTAAAATAATAAAGTTTTTCAGTGATGAAATGACTTTAGTGGATTTAAAAGTTGTGTTTTCCATACTTTTGCAATAGGTACACCAGTCAGCATAATAATCGAGCATGACTGGACGATTTTGTTCTTTCGCTAAAGCAAGTTTCTTGTTTAAATCCGCAACGGATTTAATTCTTTCAAAAGCGACATGTTGTGGTGCTGCATTACTATTTGAACTATGGATCATGTTCCCTTTGAGAGGTTGAAAGTAATCGGAATTTCCTGATGATGCCCCTATTATTAATAAACTGGCATAAAGCATTAGCACTAAACCAAGTGATTTCCAGAGACGTGCCCATCCTGTTGTGTTTTCATGAATGGGAGTTAAAGCTCCCATATAAACACCAGAAACAAAGATTAAGAGTGCCCATAACCACATAGTGATTATTTCAGGGACAACTCGTTCAAGCATCCATATGGCCACACCTAACATAGCAACACCGAAAATAGACTTAACGGTATCCATCCATATTCCTGCTCTTGGCATAAGCTTGCCTGCAGAAGTACCAATTATGATGAGTGGAATACCCATGCCAAGGCTCATCACAAATAAGGCAGCACCTCCAAGAATTGGGTCGCCCGTCTGACTGATAAATAATAAAATACCCATGAGTGGTGGTGCCATACAGGGACCAACAATTAGGGCAGATAAAACCCCCATGATTGCGACGCCTATGAGTGTGCCGCCTTCCTGTTTATTGCTAAATTCTGATATTTTAGACTGTAATGATGAGGGTAATTGTAGGTTATAAAAACCAAACATAGAGAAAGCAAGTGCAACGAATATGAGAGCAAAACTAGTTAAGACCCATGGGTTTTGAAAAATAATTTGTATATTATTGCCAGAGACTCCAGCGATGACTCCAACCAAAGTATAAACAACAGCCATAGATAAAACATAAACTACAGACATAACAAAAGCACTGGTCTTGGCATTTTTATCTTGTCCTGCAATTATACCGGATAAAATAGGAATCATAGGAAATACACAAGGTGTAAAAGCAAGGCCCAGGCCGATTAAGAAAAAGGTGAATAAAGCAAGAATGCTGTTTTCTGAACTTAATAAGCCCGCTAGAGCATCTTGTTCGGATTGAATTTCTGCTTTTGGAGCCTCTGTTTTGGGAGTATTGTCAGTTGTTTGAGTTTGTAACGGGGCTACTCTATCAGTTGCAAGTTTTGATGCATCCAGTTCAATATTTTTTGTGACTTTAGGATAGCAAATCCCTGATTCAGAACAGCCCTGATAAGTTACTTTTACGGCCAATGGTTTTGTTGTATCTCCCGCACCTGAAACAGGAATATTGATCACGAGATCGTTGTAATAAGCTTCAAAATTGCCTAAATATTCATCACTTTTAGGCTTACCTGGGGGCATTTGAGGTTGTTGAATTGAAAAACCATTGCCTTCAATCAATTCAAATTTAAATTTATTTTTATAAAGATAGTGTTTATCTGCAATTGACCAAATTGCTGAGAGTTGATTGTTATTATCAATTGATAGTGCAAATTTAAATGCTTCTTCAATGTCTAAAAAATCATCCTGTGCTTCAATCATTCCATCCAGATCTGAGCTTCCAGTATTCGTATTACCCATATTGGATAAGGTATTTAAAGTGTTTTCAGGATTATTTTCTGGTTGAACTTGAGCTATTTGTGGATTATTGGGCTGAGTAAAAGAGACTTCTTGTTTCAATGGTGGGTAGCAGATACCTCCTGCTGCACAACCTTGGGATTTAGCAGTTAAAAAAAGTAATTCGTTTTTGGATTTTTGAGATGTAAATGGAATCGTTGCAGTTACTTTTTTCTTATAAACTTGAATTTCACCAAAATAAGGATCATTTTTAGTTTCACTTGGCGATAGTTCAACTTCCCCTAATTCTAATGAATCATCCTTTGGGATAAATGCTATTTTATCACGGTAAACATAATAGCCATCAGCAATTTTCCACGAAACAATGAGTTTATTTCCATCGGGTGAAGTGATAACTTTGCTTGGTTGTATTGCAAATGCTTTTTCAGGGGGAAGAAATTCTTCTTCAGCCAGACTATAGCCTGACAATAAGAACAAACATAAAAACAAAGCAAATTGCTTGAACAGCGTTTTTATGGAAAGTGTTTGTATGGATACTGCTTTTATAAACATGAATTTAGACCGCTATAATTAATTTTGATTGTTATTTTTTATTCTGATGTGAGTTTCAACTTTATTTGAAACAGTGCCGTTATTGAGCTTTTTCTATGAATGCTTGCTCTACAAGACCAGACAATTGAAGGTTTGCTTTCAATATCGTGAACTCACTTTATACTATTATTTATCCATTTAAGATATTCCGGTAAACCACTATTAATATCTACTGCTATGATTTCAGGTACTTCATAGGGATGCAATGAAGTGATCACTTTTTCTAAGGATGTGTATTTTTTCTCTGTGGTTTTTATTAACAGCATATTTTCTTTAGCTGATTCAACATTATCCTGCCAGTGATAGATAGAGTAAACACTGGGTAAAACATTCACACAGGCCGCTAATCTCTGGGCAACCACGTTTTCGGCAATGTTGATTGCGGTTTCTTCATCAGGACAAGCACAAATTACCAGCTGATAAAGTGGTTGTTCATTATTATTTTTCATTTGAAAATAGTATTTCCTTGCCCCATATATAGGAATGTAATACGTTAATCAGCATGTTAAAAGAATTAACTTTGAATTAAATGAGTTCATGCTTAAGCTCACCTTTAATATATTGGGTGAACAATTGTTGTGAAATTTTATGTTATGAATCATTGATAAGCAAATTATCTGTCTATTTAACTTTTTATAAAATAAGTTGTATCCATTTATTTTGTAAGGGAATTTAATTGCTTTGAAATGACTCATATAGAATATGACTTATTTGCTGCCAATAGGTTCAACAGTATTTGTGTACTTAGTTTATGAGAATACATGTTCTCTTTATATCGCACGATACTTAACAATATTTATTTTTTTTACACTTTCAAACGGTTTTAATAATTTATGCCAATATTATTCTTATTTCTTCTTCTTTTTATCGGTGTTCCTCTGGTAGAAATTTATCTGCTCATTGAAGTTGGTGGTATTATCGGTGCATTTCCGACGGTACTTGCTGTGGTCTTTACCGCTGTTTTAGGTGTGACCTTAATTCGAATTCAAGGTTTTTCGACCTTGCAAAAAGCTCAAAACTCCATGAATCAAGGCGTTGTACCCGCCAAAGAAATGATTGAAGGCTTAATGTTGCTCTTCGCAGCACTTTGTTTACTGATACCTGGTTTTTTTACTGATGCCGTGGGTTTTTTGTTGCTGATTCCTCCTTTTAGAGCTCTTATTGCTTCTCAAATAATAGGTAGTGCAGCCATGAAATCTCGATTTTCTGGTCATGGTCACGGGTTTGGTGCTGGAAGTCGCAATCAAGGACACTTTTTTGAAGGTGAGTATGAAGACTTGACTCCAGAGCAACAACATCAACAAAACCAGGAGCGCTTACATCATCAACATATCATTGAAGGGAAGGTGGATGAGCCAGACAATCAAAATGATACTGATTCTAAGTAGAGATACACCCTTTATTTGACTATGAACAAAGCACGAAAAAATAGCCGTTAATTTCGATTATTGAAAATAAAGACATTTTTTTGCAAGATTGTACTTGAAAAAAAATGACCAGTCCCAAATTAACAAATCATTGACTTAACTCCCGGATGTTTTTAAGTTGCCTCAGACTTGAGCTAATTTAAAAAATAACGTCCGGTTTTTTTAACAGTATTGATTAGCACTCTTTAGATGAGAGTGCTAAAACATCTGACGGAGAAAAATTATAGTGAACATTCGCCCACTAGGTGACCGCATCGTTGTGCGTCGTCTTGAAGAAGAAACAAAAACCGCTGGTGGTATTTATATCCCTGATTCTGCAACTGAAAAGCCTTCAGAAGGTGAAGTCGTTGCTGTTGGCAAAGGTCGTGCTGCAAATAATGGCGACTTGATTGCTATGGAAGTGAAAAATGGTGATAAAGTTATTTTCGGTAAATACTCCGGAAGTGAAGTTAAAGTTGGTAGTGACACATTACTGATCATGCGTGAAGAAGACATATTAGCAGTTGTCGAATAAGCCTTAACTGGACTCACAACTTTAATTACTTAGATTTTTAAAAATATAGATAGAATTATCGAGGGTATCAATAATGCCAGCTAAAGAAGTAAAATTTGGAGATGACGCGCGTCATCTAATGATTGCCGGTGTCAATGTATTGGCCAACGCAGTAAAAGTTACTTTAGGTCCTAAAGGACGTAATGTTGTTCTGGATAAAGCATTCGGTGCACCAACCATCACCAAAGATGGTGTTTCAGTTGCAAAAGAAATTGAACTGGACAATAAATTTGAAAACATGGGCGCTCAGATGGTGAAAGAAGTTTCATCACAAACCTCTGATGTTGCTGGTGATGGTACAACCACTGCTACAGTTTTAGCTCAATCAATTTTAAATGAAGGCTTAAAAGCCGTTGCTGCCGGCATGAATCCAATGGATTTGAAACGTGGTATCGACAAAGCGGTTACTGCTGCAGTTGCACAGATTCAAGATATGGCTAAGCCATGTAAAGATTCTGCTGCGATTGGTCAGGTTGGTTCTATCTCTGCTAACTCTGATGAGAGCATTGGTAACATCATCGCTGAGTCTATGGAAAAAGTCGGCAAAGAAGGCGTTATTACTGTTGAAGAAGGTACTGCACTACAGAATGAACTGGATGTTGTTGAAGGTATGCAGTTTGATCGTGGTTACTTATCACCTTACTTTGTTAACAATCAAGACAGCATGACTGCTGATCTGGATAGCCCATATATTTTATTACACGACAAGAAAATCTCGAATATCCGTGATTTACTTCCAGTATTAGAAGCTGTTGCAAAATCAGGTAAGCCTTTGTTCATTATCGCTGAAGATATTGAAGGTGAAGCATTAGCAACTCTTGTTGTGAACAATATGCGTGGTGTTGTTAAAGTGACTGCTGTTAAAGCACCTGGTTTTGGTGATCGCCGTAAAGCAATGTTACAAGATATTGCTATTCTGACAGGTGCAACTGTTATTTCTGAAGAAGTTGGCCTAAGCCTTGAAGCCGTTTCTCTGGATGATCTGGGTACCGCTAAGCGCGTTCAGGTTGGCAAAGAAAACACAACTATTATTGATGGTGCTGGTCAGGAAGGTGATATTGCGTCACGTGTTGAGCAAATCCGTCGTCAGTTAGAAGAAACTTCTTCTGATTATGATCGTGAAAAGCTACAAGAGCGTGTTGCTAAGTTAGCAGGTGGTGTTGCAGTCATCAAGGTTGGAGCAGCTACCGAAGTTGAAATGAAAGAAAAGAAAGCTCGTGTTGAAGATGCACTTCATGCAACTCGTGCGGCTGTTGAAGAAGGCGTTGTACCAGGTGGTGGTGTTGCTTTGATTCGTGCCTTACAGCTAATTGGTGATGTTGAAACACTTAACCATGACCAAAGTGTTGGTGTTGATATTCTTAAGCGTGCGATGGAAGAACCTATGCGCCAGATTGCTATGAATGCTGGTGATGAAGCTTCTGTTGTGGTTAACAATGTTAAAAATGGTGAAGGTAACTATGGTTACAATGCCGCGACTAGTGTATACGGCGACATGATTGAAATGGGTGTTATGGATCCAGCTAAAGTAACTCGTTCAGCTTTACAACATGCTGCTTCTGTTTCTGGCTTGATGTTAACGACTGAAGCAATGGTCAGTGAAATCCCTCAAGAAGGTGGTGCTGCTATGCCTGATATGGGCGGTGGCATGGGCGGTATGGGTGGAATGGGTGGCATGATGTAAGCTTCTTTTTAAAGACGTTTATATCGAGCTGAACACTCGCTCACTTATAAAGCCTCATCTTGTTTTTATATGCAAGATGGGGCTTTTTTATTTCTGTTCTATTAGTTTTGTATGATTTAAATATATGTCTGTTTCTTTGGAGAAGTTGTTCGCTTTACCAGCTTAATACCCATTTAAAAATGTGGAGGGGCTATCGAACCTTCCTTAGTGCATCATGCTTCTCACTAGAGGTAAAAAAGCAATATCAATGGATAAGAAAAAGTATTTGGATTCTAGCTTTATTCTTTGCTTTTGACCTGGCTTTTGATTTTCCACAACAGTGAGAAATGTGATGTTGTTAAGAAGGTGGGGGGTAGGGATGGTTTTGCAGTGGCTTTTCGAGGCAGGACGCCGAGGATGAGCGCTACATGGACGTACTTGAGCGTCCACAGTAAAGCCATCCCTACCTCCCCAGCTTCTGAATTTAAACACCACTTTCGAACGCCTATTTACGCTTAGGTAGCAATAAAAGCAGAAGATTAATGCTAAAGTGCTCTAGGATCGAATAACTTTACCCGTTATCGCATCTTTTATTATGCTTGGTTTTTTACTATCACCGAGTGGCCCATCTAAAATATAGTCTAGTTTGTCATCAAAATGTTGCTGAACCTCATGAGCACTATAAGACATATTTTCTCCTGTAATATTTGCACTGGTAGAAATGATAGGAGACTGGCACCGGGAGCATAATTCACGAACAATTGGGTGAGCACTGATACGAACAGCAATTGAATCAAAATCACCCCTTATCAAGGTTGATGTCTTTGATGGTGTGGGTAATATCCAGGTAGTGGGTCCAGGCCAGGAAGACTGAATTTTTTCTAGAATATCAGGTTCAATCTGACACAGATAGGGTTCTAGTTGGGATAACTCAGAAGCAATAAGGATTAAACCTTTTTCTTTAGGGCGTTGTTTTAGCTTTAATAATCTTTCGATTGTTTTCGTCTTATCTGGAAGACAACCGAGACCAAAGACGGCTTCAGTTGGATAAGCAATCAAGCCGCCTTGTTTAAGAATATGAACAACATGCTTTATTTGCTTATCTGGTATGTTACATGGTGGTTTTTGCAACATTTTTTCACTCAAAGGGTAAGAGTCATCAACTAAAAGGGTAAAGGGGCACTAACTAAATGGAGCAGACTGCTATAGAAAAACTGTTGAATTAGTGAACAGTCGGTGTTTCTTCATAAAGCAGATCTTGAATCCAGGTAAAAGGACCAGCAGAGTCGGGTAGATTAAAAAGTACCATTAATATAACCCACTTCATTTGCTCCTGATTAATATGAGCAATATCCAAAGCAAGTGCTTTATCAATAATGAGTTCACGTTGGCCAGGTGTTATGACGCTTAATTCAACCAGATCTAATAAGACTCCACGTGCCTGTAGGTCAAATTTTTCAATTTCTAATGGATTAAAAAGTCGGAAACTATCCGTTTCTAGCTCTTCATCATAAGCAAAATCGTCTTTTAATATGGCAAGATCGTCCAGCCAATCAAACGCCTTGGTTACCTTTGCATCCTGGAATCCAATTTTTGCTAATTCATTTCGAATGCTATCCTCACTGGGAATATCGGATTGATCGTCATCCAGATAAGTCTCAAAAAGGTACATAAGGATATCCAGTACTTCTGTCTTCATATAATATTTAATCACTGCTTATAAATAGATGACTATTATAATTCATTACTAATGGAGAAGGAAGAGAGAAGGACTCAGTAGGAATTCAGTTTGATTTAAGGGAAACTTTTCCTCCTGGATGAGATTGAATATAGTCATCGACTTCAAGTAAAACCAGATTAGCATTAATATCAGCCACACTTAAGCCAGAACGTATATTGAGAGTGTCAATTGAAATTGGGTCATACCCTAGGTTATCGAGTATTTTTTGTTGAACTTTGGGCAAAAGTGAATGAGTATTTCTGACTTGCTCAGTGTGTTTGAATGAATGTTCTGTTTCAGCGGAAGAGCTTGCAGTATTATCAGGAATGACTCGTGAAGCAATCATTAAGCTGGAAAGTTCCTCCAATATATCTTCAGCGGTTTCAACCAATTTTGCACCAGACTTAATCAGTTGGTGGCAACCTCTGGACAAGGGATTATGAATAGAGCCCGGTATGGCAAAAACTTCTCGTGCTTGTTCTAAAGCAGCGTAGGCTGTGATGAGTGAACCACTTTTTAAAGCGGCTTCGACCACTAGTGTACCCACACTCAAACCACTGATAATACGATTTCGTTGTGGAAAATTATGTTTCATTGGTCCTGTTCCCAATGAATATTCAGAAATAATGGCGCCATTTTCTATCAGTTGCCAGGCTAGTTCTTTATGGCGAGCAGGATAAATTCTATCCAGTCCTGTGCCCGCAACGGCAATACTCTTTCCCTTTGCCTGTAAGGCTCCATAATGACTTTGAGCATCAATACCAAGTGCCATGCCGCTGGTAATAACCATACCATGCTGAGCTAAATGATGAGCAAATTGCCATGCCGTTTCATGACCATCGATGCTGGGATTTCTACTGCCAACCATGGCAAGTTGTATTTCATTGAGTACATTAAGCTGTCCTTTAATGAAAAGAATAGGCGGTGGTGAATGTATTTGTTTTAATAACTCAGGATAACTGGGGTGTGTTTGAAGTAGGATATGATTCTCTGCTTCATCTGCCCATAGCTGTTCCTTCTCAACAGCTTGCCAGTCTGGATTTTGTATGGCTTGTTGCACAGCATTTTTTTGGCTGGAAGTTAAATCAAGCTCTGAGAGTGTTTCAGGATAATCGAATAGTTGCTGTGGTTTAGAGAAATGTTCGAAAAGCTGACTAAAAGTTGCGGGGCCAATGCCTGAAGCTTTATGTAAAGCGAGCCAGTAAGACAAATCATCCATGATTGACTCCTGATTTGAAAATGTGAGAGGCTTACCTCAGAAAAGTTCTAAAGTAAGCATTCTATCATTAAATATTGATTAAGTTGAATACTTCTTTATTCCTCTAAAAGAGGTGATTTAATGACATCACCAATTCGTAAATCGGACTGAGCATCCATTACTATGGCATAACTTAGACGGTTAAAGGTGCGGAACACCATCAAATTGCCATTAACTTCATTAGGTAAATTAATAGTTTTTCTTGCGAAAAGAGGATCTTTTACCGTTGCACCTTTTTTATATATATTAAATACATCACCGGCTTCAGTCCCATCTTTTTTTCCAGCATCAATAATAACCACATCAAGTGCACCAACCATATGTACTCCTGGATGTGTTCCTGCAGTTAATACGCCAATGATACTGGCAGGGCGACTGAGTAAAGATGCTTTGGGTATAAAACTTGCGTCGACAATACCCCCTTTGGTGACTGGAATAACACGATGAGCATTTAAAATTTCAGCTCGGGATTTTTCAATATAAATGGTTGCTGGGCTTCCTTTTTTGTCCAGGGTGCCATCACCTAAATACAGTGCCTCATAACCTAGAATTTCATTTTTATTAACAGGGTTTTTATAAGCATCTCCCTGACGATAGATGGAAAAAGTGACATCATTGGTTTCAGGTGGTATACCCATAACATAGATAGAATCACCAGCGCCTGCTGACATACGGTTATCAGTCATACCAACAATGTATGGTAGGTTTGAATATTCACCTGCATTCAGGATACGATTTTGGCTTAGATAAGGAGCGATAATATCTAATGGAATGGTAGGGATCGCTTGATCCAGGTTTTCTACTCGAGTTTCAGGGCTAAGTCGAACAGTACGT
Organism: Gammaproteobacteria bacterium; assembly: GCA_026196615.1. Classification (GTDB taxonomy): domain Bacteria; phylum Pseudomonadota; class Gammaproteobacteria; order GRL18; family GRL18; genus GRL18. Next base: position 14,867 of record JAPHSW010000275.1, read on the forward strand.
TTGCCATATTTATTTCGTGTAATATAGGGCTTGCCATCAATATACACCAGTGTGAGAACATCGCCTGGATATATCCAATGTGGATCCTTAATTTGTTGATTTACTTTCCAAATTTCTGGCCAATACCATGGTTTATCTAGGAATTTCCCTGCAATATCCCATAAAGTATCCCCTTTTACGACCGTGTATTCTTGCGGATGGCCAGGTTTTAGCTCTATTTTTTGTGCTTCTGCTGAAACAAAAAGTATTGTCATAAGCAATAGAACTGCAAGTGTTTGTGTAAATGCTAATGTTCGTGAATGAGTTGTGTGCGAAAGAAGCTTATTATTGTTTTTCATATGAATCCCTAAATTCATTGGCAATCTTCATCTATTTAACCGATCAAGCCTGTGCTGGTAAAGAGTTACACTCAAATATCACTGCTAAAATTGGTATCCCTGAGATGATTTTAGTCAAGAGTACAAGATAAAACCATAAAATTATTAAA
>JAPHSW010000067.1 GCA_026196615.1 Gammaproteobacteria bacterium
CTTTATCAGTTTGGAATGGAACCTAATTTTGAGGTTCAAAATTAATAGGTAAGCCACTGAATAAAAATGATAAAATCCTTAAAGACTTACCTATGAGTATGCACTAAGTTTTGCAATTTTCCTGAATGATATGATTATGTTTATACCTGAATCATTTATTGCTTACTAATACCATTTTTTTGAACAATGGACATTTTATGCCTTTTTTCTATCACTTACTGCCTAAAATACTTCTTACCTGTTTGGCTCTTAGCCTGTTTGCTTGTAATAATAAAAAGCCTCCTGATAAGCAAGTAAGACCTGTTGAAGTTGTCACTCATACAGTCAAATCAGTTGATACGCCTGTTTCATTTGAGTTTGTTGGTAAAACGGAAAGTTCTCGTAAAGTTGAAATTCGTTCCAGGGTTGAAGGTTTTCTTGAAAAACGTTTGTATCTTGAAGGCTCATTTGTTGATGAAGGAGATGTCTTGTTTCAAATGGATAAAAAACCATTTGAAGCTCAACTCAATGCTGCTAAAGCTGAATTGGCACAACAACAGGCGAGATTGGATACTGCAAAAACAAATCTTAACAGGGTTAGACCTTTGGTGAAGAAAAATGCAGTTGCACAAAAAGAGTTGGATGATGCCCTGGGGAATTATCGTTCATCGGCAGCATCCGTTGAAGTGGCAAAAGCGAATGTTATACAGGCGGAACTGGATTTAGGTTATACAGAAATAAAATCTCCTGTTTATGGGCTAACCAGTTTTGCAACACAACAAGAAGGGGCATACATAGGCATGGGTAGCGATAGTTTACTTACTTATGTTGCCAAAATTGATCCCATGCGAGTTGAATTCAGTGTATCGGAAAACCAGATATTAAAATCTCGCTCAATGGAACAAAGTGGTCTTCTTAAAATGCCTGAGAATAATGATTTTGTCGTAGAAATTATTTTTAGTGATGGTACTGTTTATCCCCATTCTGGAAGAATTACATTTACGGATGCTTCTTTAAATGAGCAAACGGGCACATTTTTAATGCGAGCAGAACTGGCTAATCCTGATGCTTTGTTAAGACCAGGGCAATTTATTCGGGCACAAATAAAAGGTGCCATCAGACCCAATGCCATACTGGTGCCTAAAACAGCGGTTCAGCAAGGAGCCAAGGGCAGCTTTGTCTGGGTGGTTAATGCAAAGCAACAGGCTGAATTTAGGCCAGTAACGACTGGAGCCTGGAAAGGTGATCAATGGTTCATCAATGATGGCTTGAAAACAGGCGAAAAAATTGTGGTCGAAGGTGGTATTCGATTACGGGCAGGTGTCCAGATCACAGAAGCGGTTAAACAAGCATTGCAAAAACCGAAACAAACAAATAAAAAAACTTTATAGTGATATAGGCTGATGATTTCACAGATTTTTATTAAAAGACCCGTCCTTGCCAGTGTTTTATCCATTATTGTTGTTATTGCTGGATTAGTTGCTCTGAGTTCATTGCCTATTACGCAGTATCCTGAAATCACACCTGTTCAGGTCACAGTAACTGCTAGTTATCCCGGCGCTGATGCTGAAACTGTGGCTAATAGTGTGGCAGGTCCCATTGAGACTAAAGTCAATGGTGTTGATAATATGTTGTACATGCAGTCAACAAGTTCAGCTACTGGGCAAATGACTCTGACAGTTTTCTTTGAAATTGGAACTGATCCAGATACTGCTGAAGTGCAAGTCAACAATCGTGTTAATCAGGCGCTTGCTCAATTACCTGATGTCGTGAAAGATGCAGGTGTTATTGTCCAAAAACGTTCTTCCAGCATTTTAATGTTAATTGGTTTGTACTCAGATGATGGGCGATATGATGAAAAATTTATAGGTAACTATGCTGATCTTTATGTTTTGGATGAGATCAAACGTGTGCAGGGAGCCAATCAGGCCAGTGTGATGGGATTTCCTGATTTGGCAATGCGTCTATGGTTACAACCGGATCGTATGGCCAGTCTTGGTTTAACTGCCAGTGATATTCAAGCAGCAGTCAGTCAACAAAATCAGCAGTTTGGTGTTGGTAGCCTGGGGCAGTCACCGACGGAAAAACCTGTTGTAATGACATTTCCTGTCGTCACAGAAGGTCGTTTTTCAAATCCAGAACAATTTGAAGAAATTATTTTAAAAGCTGATCAAGAAGGTACTGCAATTGTTCGCCTCAGTGATGTTGGTAGGGCTGAAGAAGGGTTGAAATCCTATTTACTACGCTCAAATTTAAATGGTAAACCTTCCAGCTTTATTGCTGTTTACCAACAGCCAGGCTCTAATGCTGTAGATGTTTCTAAAAATGTACGGGCATTATTGGAAACATTAAAAAAGAGTTTTCCCGACGGCATTGATTATACGGTTTCTCTAGATACGACAAAGTTTGTTCAGGCTTCCATTGATGAAGTGGTGGAAACTCTGATTATAGCCATTATTCTTGTCGTGTTGGTGACTTATCTTTTTTTGCAAAACTTCAATGCAACTTTGATCCCAACAGTAGCAATTCTGGTTTCTGTCATTGGTACTTTTGTAGGTATGATTGCTCTTGGTTTTTCAATTAATTTATTAACATTGTTTGGTCTTGTTTTAGCAATTGGTATTGTTTGTGATGATGCCATTGTAGTGGTTGAAAATGTAGAACGTAACTTAGCTGAACATGGAATGAATCCTCAAGAGGCGACTCTAGCTGCAATGAAAGAAGTCACAGGGCCGGTCATTGCAACTTCATTAGTTTTAATTGCCGTATTTGTCCCAGTCGCTTTTATGGGTGGTACGACAGGTGTTTTGTATAAACAATTTGCAATAACAATTGCTATTTCCGTTGCCATTTCCAGTTTTGTTGCACTGACTCTCACTCCTGCAATGTCTGCATTACTATTAAAACCTCGAAAAGAAGCGACTAGTGGACCTTTTGGTTGGTTTAACCGAGGAATGAAACAACTGATTAATATATACAGTCTTGGAGTTTCATCTGTGATGCGTCGCTTAATTATTTCATTAAGCTTATTAGCTGCAATGCTCTATGGTCTGGTCTTTCTTTTTCAAACCATACCAACCAGCTTTGTACCTGAGGAAGATCAAGGTTTTATGTTTGCTGCTATTATTATGCCTGATGGAGCAAGTCTTGATCGAAGTGAAAAAATGACTAATGAAGTTGCTAAAATCTTTTCAGAACATCCAGCCGTAAAAGATTTTTCTGCCCTTTCTGGATACAGTTTGATTGATGGTCAGTTCAAAACCAATTCAGGTACCGTTTTTGTTTCATTAAAAGATTTTGAACAAAGGCAGGACCCATCACTGTCAGCTGGAGCATTAATGCAATATGTTGCACCACGTCTTGCAAAATTAAAAGAGGGGGTTGCATTGCCTATTAATCCACCAGCGATTCCAGGTTTAGGTGCTCAGGGTGGATTTGAATTCTGGTTGCAAAATCGCGGAGAAGGTGGTGTTTCACATTTAGCAGAAATGACAAAATCACTAATTTCTGAGGCTAATCAAACGAAACAAGTGACAAGATTGAATAGTACAATTAATGCTCAATCAAGGCAATTAATGACTTATGTAGACAGGGCAAAGGCTGAAACACTAGGTGTACCAATTCAGGATATTTATGACACATTACAAACCTTATTTGGGTCACTTTATGTAAGTCAATATAATAAAAATGGTCGTATCTGGCAGGTTATTCTACAGGCAGAACCTCAATTTCGTGCTACACCTGAAGATATAAATAATATTTTTGTCCGACAAAGTGAAGGTGAAATGGTGCCTTTATCTGCATTGGTTACGACTGAATACGTTTCTGGTCCTGATCTGGTTTCTCGTTTTAATGGTTTCATTGCAGCTAAAATAACGGGTGATGCAAGTAATGGATTTAGCTCTGGTGATGCCATAAACACAATGGAGTCAACTTCTGGAAAAGTACTTCCAAATGGCTTCAGTTATTCATGGGCAGGGCAAGCATATGAAGAGAAAAAAGCTGGTAGTACGTCAACGATTATTTTTGCTTTTGCTCTGGTAATGGTTTTTTTGATTCTGGCTGCACAGTATGAACAATGGTCCCTTCCAATAGCTGTTGTGACTGCGGTTCCCTTTGGTATCTTTGGTGCTCTGGTGGCCGTCTGGAGTAGAGATATGCAAAATGATGTGTATTTTCAGATTGGATTAGTTACGTTGATTGGCTTGTCTGCTAAGAACGCCATTCTAATTGTTGAATTCGCTGAACTTAAATACAAAGAGGGCTTAAGTGCTTTTGATGCCGCATTGAAAGCAGCAGCATTACGCTTGCGGCCAATTTTAATGACTTCTTTTTCTTTTATTCTTGGCTCTATGCCGCTTGTTCTGGCTTCTGGAGCAGGTGCTAATGCACGTCACTCCATTGGTACTGGTATTATTGGTGGTATGATTGCAGCAACATCATTGGCACTCTTTTTTGTGCCTCTTTTTTATTATCTGATTACTGAAGGAAAAGAACGATTTGCCAGGAAAAAAAATACTGAAAGCATAAGTAAAATTTCTGGAGATAAAGTGTGAACAATCGATTTTTTCAAAAGAGCAGGTTCTTAACTTTATATGTAGGACTAGCTTTAATAATAATGTTCATTTCAGGTTGTACCGTTGTTGGCCCTGACTATGTGAAACCAGAGGTTGATGTTCCTGATAATTGGCGAATGGAAGTAAAGACATCAGCAGCAATGGCAAATGTTGAGTGGTGGCACTCTTTTAATGATCCTGTTCTGGATAAACTAATAGATACTGCATTGAGAAACAACCAGGATGTTAGGCTTGCTGCTGCTCGGGTTGCTGAATTTGCTGCTAGAGTTGATATTGCACGAGCCGGTTTTTTTCCTCAACTTGGCTATAGTGGTGATGGTAATCGAAATCAGCTTTCACGTGAATCTTATAATGGACCTTCATCAGGTTCCAGAACCTACAATTCATATACAGCTGGTCTTAACATTGGATGGGAGCTTGATTTTTGGGGTAAAGTTGCTCGTGCAACAGAAGCCTCCAGAGCTGACTTATTGGCTGCAGAAGAGGGGCGAAAAGTCGTTATTCTTACATTGATATCTTCAGTCGCTTCAAACTATCTGCAATTACAAAGCCTGGATGAACAGTTGATAATTGCAAAAGATACAGTTAAACGACGTGAGCAATCAGTGGTTTTATTTCAAGATAAATTTAAAGGTGGTGTGATTTCTGAATTAGAGGTTGCACAAGTCCAATCTGAATATGAATTAGCAAGAGTTCGTATACCGGCAATTGAACGCCAAATTGTGTTGCTGGAAAATGCCTTATCAGTATTAATAGGACAAAATCCTGGCAGCATAAATAGGACATCGCAATCTGATGAAGTTACCTTTCCTGCTATTCCAGAAGAAATCCCTTCTGATATTTTATCTCAACGACCTGATATTTTAGAAGCAGAGAATAATTTAATTGCAGCTAATGCCCGTATTGGAGTTGCGAAAGCAGCTTATTTTCCTACTATATCTCTAACGGGAATGTTAGGCTTTGCCAGTGAATCTCTTTCTTCCCTGCTAAATAGTTCTGCAGGAGTCTGGTCTGCAGGAGGTTCTATGTTAGGCCCTATCTTCTCTGGGGGAAGCATTGATGCACAACTGCGTGCCTCTGAAGCAGAACAAAAGCAGCTAGTCGCTCAATACATTAAAAGTATTCAAACTGCATTAATGGAAGTTGAGGATGCATTGATTTCTGTGAAAAAATTGAAAGAAGAGTTTAATGCACAAAGTCGGCAGGTCGAAGCTCTAAAAAGTTATAGTCACTTTGCCCAAATTCGTTACAATGATGGCTACGTTAGTTATATTGAGGTGCTTGACTCAGAACGAAGTCTTTTTGATGCTGAACTTGAACTGGTTAGAAAGCAAGGCGAAGTTTTAGTGGCTTTGGTTTCAGTGTATAAATCAATGGGCGGAGGTTGGATAAATGAAGCAGAAAAAGTTGCGAATGAAACTGATTTTCCAAAGTCTGGACATGAGAAAAATGATGGAGACAGACAGCCTTTTCCATCAATTACTTTACCGACTACTCTTTCTGAGTAGGCAATAGGTGTTCTTCTATTTATATAAGTGATCATTATGATAGGGTATTTTACTTTTTATTTTGAATAAGAGAAAAATATAATTATGGCAGATCATGGCCCTCGAATACATCTGACTATTTCATCTCATGGCTATGGACATTTAACTCAGGCCATCGCCCTAGCCAGAGAGCTAAAAAATAATAATTCTGATATAAATTTTCGAATTCAGTGTAATTTACCAAAAAAAATAATTGCAGATCGTCTTGGCACTGATGATTTTGAACATGATGAATGCTCCATGGATATAGGCTTAATTCAAACCGATCCTATTACTCCTGATTTGAATGCGACTTATAAAGGCTATGATGCATTGCATGAAAATTATTGTGAACGTGTAGCATGCGAATCAAAAAATCTTAAAAATTGGCATCCAGATTTAGTCATTTCAGATATTCCATATCTACCACTTGCTGCTGCAGGAGATGCTGGAATACCGGGTGTTGCTTTGGCTTCATTGACCTGGGATTGCATTATTAAGGCCTACTTTAATCTTACTCAAAAGGCTCCTGCAAAATGGTATGCGGATGCTCAAGCTTCTTATCGGGAATCTACCTTGGCTTTATTACCAATGCCGGCTATGAATGGCGACTGTTTTCTCAATAAAAAACATATACCTCCAATAATTTCCTTAGGGAAAAAGCAAAATACCTTACGTTCATTATTAAATATCAAAGATGATGACTGTCGGCCAATCATCTTATGCAGTTTAGGCGGCATACCTGGGGCTAAATTACCCATATCGATTATGATAAATGAAAATAATTTTCACTGGTTAATAAATGCCTCTGACTTTCCAAATTCTGAAAATATTCATAATTTGAGTAGTTGTAGCCATTGGCATTATAAAGATGTTATAGCATCAGTAGATGGTGTGATTGGTAAACCAGGTTATGGAATGGCAGTTGAAGCAGTGGCACATGGACTGCCATTTGTATTTTTTCGAAGAGGCCATTTCCCTGATGAGCCATTCATTATCGATTGGCTACACAAAAATACTCGTGTGAAAGAGATTTCGAGTAAAGCCTGGTCTGAGGGGGCCTTTGTGGACCCGCTTAAGAAATTAATGAATTTACCACCTCAAGATGCCCCTGTTTGTAATGGAGCAGAGCTGGGAGCATTAGCAATTGAAGAGTTGCTTTGCTGATACCAGATTTGAATATTGACAATAGTCATTGAAAAAATATACAAATCTAATGATTGTCATTCAATAGTCTAATTTACTTTAGCGATGATAGGTTTTTTATATTCTTTAGAGTTTGCTTGGGGATCATTTAAGGTTCTATCTATACCAATTTGCACTCGTTGTAGAGCCATACTGATTCCATTGACTTGTAAATTATGCTTTTCGAGTTTTATCCTGGTGGGATCATCAATTTTTTTTAGGGCGCTGTTGAGCTTTTGGGTGAGTTCTTCAATATATTTTAAGTTACTATTTTGCTTATCCAAATTTTATCTTTCCCATTGTTGCAACTGTTAGTTATAGTGATGAGTTTAAAAAATTCTTGTGTGTAAGCTTAAGCTGAGTATGTTTTTATTAGTATTTTTATATGCTTGAAAAGTCTTGAAATGAATGGTGCCCAGACCTGGAATCGAACCAGGGACACAGGGATTTTCAGTCCCTTGCTCTACCGACTGAGCTATCTGGGCAACGGTATTATTGAAACTTCTGCGAATGCTTGCGTTTCAATGGCGTGTATTCTGTCGTTTTTGGTGGTTTCTGTCAAGAAAAAAATGAAATATTTTAGGGTTCTTTTACTCTAAAAGAAGATCAAGCAAATCAGAGCCAAAATTTTCCTAAAAAATTGGAAAGTTGAGGCTCTTTTTTGAAATATCTTCTTTAATTGAGGTGAGCGTCTTACTATGGTGCTTTATAGTCGTCTGGCTTAGCAGAGACTTCATCACTGAAAAAGAATTTATCCATTTCTGTTTCTAGAAATTTGCGGTGTTCAGGATCGACAGGAGAAAGGCGGTACTCATTGATTAACATGGTTTGGTGTTGTATCCATGCGCCCCATGCTTCTTTGGAAACATTTTCAAAAATTCGTTTGCCTAAATCACCAGGATAAGTTAATCGCTCAAGGCCTTCGGCTTCTTTTCCTAGTTTTACACAGTTTACCATTCGTGACATATTCGTACCTTTATCTTTTTGCAAGTGTCAATTATGTGAGTTCAATTCTGATATTAGCTTTGTTATGGGGGTAGGCATTCCTAATTTCAATGGCTTTGTTCTGTTAAACCAAATGAAAGACTTATCGTCCATTATTACTGATGGAGCTTCAATCTGAATCCGTACTGGAGTAATTTGTAGGTGATAATGACTGAAAGTATGCCTGAATTCAGGTAAAAATATCATTTTTTTACTTTGTTTGTAATGATACTTATCAAGCCAATGTTTTATTTGATCTTGTGCTTCAAATTGTGGAAAGGACCATAAACTCCCCCAAATACCCTGTTCAGGGCGCTTTTCCAGTAAAATTTCATTACTTTGTGTGGTTAGCATTAAAAAATAAGCACTTTTAACAGGCTTGTCTTTTTTGGGTTTTGGGTTCGGATACTGAGATAATTCATTATGAATGTATGCCTCACAACTGGTGTTAAGAGGGCATAGTTGGCATTGTGGTTTACTGCGGCTACATAAACTTGAACCTAAATCCATCATGGCCTGGTTAAAGTCATCACAACGTTTTTTCGGTGTAATAGTCTCCGTATGTGACCAGAGTAATGCTTGCGTTTTTGAATGACCACTCCAGCCTTGAACTCGAAAATATCGGCAAAGTATTCGCTTTACATTACCATCAAGAATAGGTTGATGTTGCGCATTAGCAAATGAAAGAATTGCACCTGCTGTTGAGCGGCCGATACCGGGTAGAGATTGTAATTCTTCACTGGTTTTGGGAAATACTCCTGAGTTTTCTTTGGTAATAATTTGTGCTGTTTTATGTAAATTACGTGCACGGGCATAGTAACCTAAACCTGTCCATAGGTGCAGAACATCATCCTGAGGTGCATTTGCCAGTGTCTCAATATCTGGAAAATGCTGCATAAATTTTAAGTAGTAGGGAATAACTGTTTTTACTTGAGTTTGCTGGAGCATGATTTCAGAAACCCAAACTCGATAAGGTGTTTTGTTTTCTTGCCAGGGAAGATCTTTTCTTCCATATTGGTCAAACCATTTAAGCAGTTTTTTAGCAAATGAAGGGTGTTTTGGTTTAATGATAATAAGAACCTGTAGCTAAAGAATTAATAAAAAATTGATAAAAAAAGCCGAGAGAACCCCGGCTTTATTATATGGTATTTCAGGTTATATTTTTAAAGTTTAAAATTTAAGCAATCCCTTAAATTTATCTCCATATTTCTCTTCTAATTTTTTATTTAATTTCTTTTCAACAGATTTTTTTACTTCCTGTTCAAGGACTTTACTGACATTCGCTTCTTCGGATAGTTCAGAAAATTTACCTTTGATAGTGTAAGGAATTTCCTTGCTTTTATAATCTGTACCTTGTGACTTTTCATCAATCTGTAAGCTGTTTAATAATTTTACTGATAAAGTGTAATCAAGATATTCTTTAGGTAAATCAGCATAACCTTTTCCAGTGAGCTCCATTACAGGAGATTTACTGGCGAGATCATTATTATGAACAACCCCTTTTTTTATGTTGAATGTTCCTTTTAGTTCTGTAAACTCGGTATTTTTTTCCTGAGTGCTGGATGCTAATGTACGCCCTTTAAATAGTGCATCTGCTTTTCTTAATGTATGTAAAATATCCAGTTTTTTTATTTTGCCATTAGTAACCAATAAGTTTGCTGTTCCATTACTGTTCCTGGTTAGTTGTTGCTGAGTGTTTCCACTGGAAGTAATATTAGTTTTAATATTGGCTTCACCAGTAAATTCCTGGCTACCCGTTGTCGCTTGTAATAAATCACCAATCTGTACATTTTTAAGCTGGTTAACAATTTTTAATTTGGGAGTTTTACCCTTTACATTGATATTGGTATTTAGGTCTATTGTTCCATCATAAAGGTTGGCTTTTAGAGGAGCTAACTGTACAACTCCATTTTTTCCTTTTAGTACAATGACAACATTTGTCATTTTGGCACCAGCTGCAATAAACTCTGCAATCGTTAGTTTACCGTTAAGATTTAACTGACGAAGAGTTTCAACAGGAAAAATAGGAGCATTTTTTGAAGCAGTTGATTGAGTACCTGCTGCTTTTTTAGGAGCTTCTTTAGATTTTTCTTCAGTTTTGTCTTTTGCTTGAGGTTTTGGAGTTGCTTGCTCAGCCAATGCGTAATAATCCAGGTTTAATTGATTTAAGGTTAAATCAAATCCATAGTGTGGCTTTTGAAAGTCTGTAATGGTTGCTGTCCCTTTTAGAGAGGTCTCATCAAGATTTGCTTCTAAGGAGCTGATGGTTACAGCTTTGTTATTGCCTTTAAAAGTGATTTTTGCATCGGATGAACTGAGTGCCTTTGCTTCTTTCATTTTGGGTAAGGCTGAACCAAGAGTTGCTGCAAGTTGTTTCGGTGAGAATTTATCAATACTTATCTGGCCACTAAACTCTGGAGAGCTGTCCAGCTTTTCGGCATGAAATAAGCCATTGATGACCATTTCATAAGAACTGAGTTTCATTTTACTAATATCAAGTTGTTGTTGTTTTCCATCAAAACTGATATCACCGACTAAGGTGGTTTTATTAGCACCGCCAGGTAGTGTGTCACCTGTTAAATCAAGAGACAAAGTGGTGCCAGGTAATTTGAACATTTGCTGAGATAAAGAAATTGTGGGTGTTGTTTCTAAACTAAAGTCACCTTTTATTGCAGGTTCACTGCTTTCAATATGAGTTGAAACCTTGAGTTCAAATGGCTTATCTTCAATGAGTTCACTGATGCTGATATTGCTTTTTGATAAACTGATTTTTTGGTTAGCTTGTTGATCTGTCCAGCTAATGATGGCATCGGATATTGTGAGGCCTGCAACACTTATCGCTGGGAGAGAAGCTTGCTCTGAAGATTTTGTATTACTTTCTGATTTTTGCTCAGTTGAAGCTGACTTATTTTTTTCTGTGGATTCAGAGTCGCCGGAAAGATCAGCCCAGTTAGTGAGCCCTTGCTTGTTTTTAATCAGGTTTAACTCCATTCCTTCTAACTTGATTTCACCAACATCCAGTCGATTATCGGTTAGCAGAGGCATGATAGAAACAAATAGTGATGCACCTTGCATACGGGCAAATGGTTTGTCAGCAAAACCTTTAGCATTGCTGAGTTCGATTTTGCCAAGATCGAGTGAAACTGATAAGGGTAAGGAGATGGAAAGGTCAATATCTCCGTCAATTGTTAATGTTCTTCCTGTCTTAGCATGAACTTGCTGGGCAATTTCTTCTTTATAATCATTTGGATCGACAAGGATAGGGAGTAAAACGCTCGCTAATACGATTAACAGAACGAGCGAAACAACAGTCCAGAGAAGTATTTTGATCAATTTTGTCATTTATTTTTACCAGTTTTAAATAATATAAAGTAATGTTGTGACACAAGTGGATTTTTTGATGATAGGGGTTGAACAATACCTGTGCAATAACTTTATTTTTCCATAAGTTATATTAAAATATATAAGACTAACAATAGCAAATGAAACCGTGGCTATTAATAAATATAAGAATATTACTATGTAATATTATCTTCCCATGAACACTGAGAATATTGTGCCAAAAGTAAATCAACTCTGTTATGAAACTTTACAAAAATTAGCTTTGCTAACTTCAATTAAAGATGAAGAATGTGCGCTTGAAGTTTTTATTGATATATTGATGGGTAAATTTAATTCTCTGGAAAGTGTCTCATTGTTTAAACTTGAGCGGATGTACAAAGAGACATTATCTTTACGGGTGCAAAATTCTAGACATAGAAACGATCTTGATAATTTGAATGCTGAAGTTGTTGAACCTTCAGATCATATGGAATCTAAGACAGCGTTTTGTGATTATATAAAACAGATTATCTCAAAAAAACCTGAATTAGATGAGTATTCAGGTTCTTATCTGGGCAGTGATTTTTTAATTAAAAGAGTTAATCAAGATAAACAAATTGCTTTTTTTATGGTGTATCAATTTTCAGGAGCAGGTGATGTTGAAGCGCAATGTGATTCTAACTCAGATGTACCAATGAATCATTTATCATCATCAATTCAAATGATGCGATGCCTTTCAGATATTTATAGTAATCAGCAAAATTTAATATCACTCAATGACAAAGATGCTTTGACAGGTCTATATAATAGAAAATTCTTTGATCGTAAAATGAGTCAATTGTTGCAAGCTTTTGTCAGCCGCAATCAGAATCGACGTCAGATAGAATCAGCTAAGGGGATGTGCCTGGCCATTCTTGATATCGATCATTTTAAAAAAATAAATGATACGTATGGACACCTCTATGGTGATGAAGTGTTGTTGCATTTTGCTCAGCAAATGCAAAAAGTGTTTCGTGATGATGACTGGTTATTTCGTTATGGCGGAGAAGAATTTATTGTTATTTTAAAAGATGTTGATGTTGAAGCAATATCAAAAATTCTTCATCGTTTTAGAACTCATATTGAATTATATGCCTTTCCAAAAAATGAAAAAGTCACCATTAGCATCGGAGTCACACTATTTGATGGTCATATCGGGCAAAGTGAGATTGTTGAACGGGCTGACCATGCTCTTTATTATATTAAAGAACACGGCCGAAATAATGTGGGATACTATGAAGAATTAGTGAGAGATGGTCTTATAAAAGAAATTGTCACTCATGATGATATTGAGCTGTTTTAAAAGCCATAAATTATGCTTTATCTAACTGTAAATATTTTTAATTTCCTTTTTAAACTGTTCTAAAACGACTGGACGCTTCACTTTAAGAGTTGGAGTTAATATACCATTTTCTACTGTCCAGGGATCTAAGGTTAAAATCACTTTACGTATTTTTGCATAACCTGGGAAATCATGGAGTACGGTTCTTAAGTGCCTCACTATTTGGTTATTAATAGTTTTGTTATGCAGATTTTCCTTGTCAAAGGGGTCCAGTTTATTTTGTTGAGCTATGTGTACCCATTCTTCTGAATTTAATACCAGGACAGCACTTAGATAGGCTTCACCTTCACCTAAAAGCAATGCATGCTCATAGAGTGGGTCGATGACAATAGTATTTTCAATATCTGTAGGAGGGATTTTTTCACCATTGGACATAATTAAAATGTCTTTTAAACGGCCAGTGATATAAACATGCCCTGTTTTGTCATCAATGCGTGCTTGATCGCCTGAGTGAAACCAGCCATCTGGATCAATTGCCTGGGCGGTGGCTGCGTGATTATTCCAATAGCCTATCATGACACCAGGGCTCTTGATTAATAGTTCATCATTATCCCCGATTTTTAGCTCAATACCTTCGAGGGGGTGGCCAATAGAGCGGGGATCATTATTTTCAATGCGGTTAAAGGTTGCTACTGGACTGGTTTCAGTCAGACCATAGCCTTGAATAAGTGTCAGACCAAGCCCAATGAATGTTTTTGCAACAGGAAAAGGAATAGCGGCACCACCTGTAGCAGCAAGTTTTAGATTACCACCAAATTTTTGCATTACTTTATCTGCAACAATTTTCTTTAGAATAGGCCAAAGTATACAGGAAAGACAAAAATGAGTTCGCTTTTGTTGATATAAAAAACGGTTCCAACCAACTTGAACCGTTAGCTTAAATAATGCACGTTTTATAGGAGAACCTTTCAATAGTGTACTTTCAATTTTTGCATAGACTCGTTCATAAATTCGTGGCACAGAAATCAACATGTTTGGTTTTAGGGTAACCAGATCCTCTGCTAACAATTGAATTGAACGAGCAAAGGCAACTCTACAGCCAACCATCACGGTGAGGTAATAACCGAGACTGCGTTCAAATGTATGAGACATAGGTAAAAAGGATAAAAACAAATCTTTATCACTAATTTTCAGACCAAGAGCAGAAGGATAAGCAATGGACAAAATATTTTTGTGGCTTAGCATAACCCCTTTGGGTTTGCCTGTGGTGCCTGAGGTATAAACAATGGTTGCCAGTTCTTCTGGGGCACCATTGCGTTTATGCAGGAGGTGGCCTTGCTCAGGTAGCCATTGTTGGGCTGAAGTTACTTGTTCTGATTCATTATGAAGTTTATCCGATGAGGCATCAACCAGAATGACACGCTTTAGGGTATCGTTATCAACACAATTTTCACGTAAATGATTCCATTGGTTAATATCCTGAATGACTAATAATTTGACAGCAGCATCTTCCAGAATATAGGAAATATTATCTGGTCGATCATCTAAATAAAGAGGAACAACTACCAGGCCTAACCCGAGTGCAGCTTGATCAACGGCAATCCATTCTTTACAGTTTTTCATTAAAATAGCGATACGATCACCGTTCTCCAGGTTTTCTCTGGAGATGGCTTTTTGCCATTTTCCAACCAGGATTGCCATTTCATTCCAGGTGGTTTTTTCCCAGGCTTCATCTGGTGACTGCTTTTTTTGTTTGTTGTATTGAATATAGGCGGTATCATCGGCAGAGCGCATGGTTCTTTCGTAAAAGAGCCCATCCAGTGTACCAGCTTGTTTTATAGTTATCGTATGATTTTGACTAGTTGATAGCGCCATTAATTATTTCCTTGAAAAGTATCTTTAACGTGTCCCTAAAACCGTAAATACGTGTAAAATATAACATATATATTAACTGATCCGCAGTAGGAAATTCCTTGGATTGTTTGTTTTATAATAAATAAAGGAGCTTTTTTTGAAAATTTTTTTAAATGGTGAGCCTAAAGAGGTTGTTGATAACTGTTCTGTTCTGGATTTATTAACAGAAATGGGTATTGTTGGAAAACGTCTTGCTGTTGAAGTAAATGAGGAAATTGTTTCTAAGAGCCGCCATGGAGACTATTCATTTGATGAGGGAGACAAAGTGGAAATTGTTCATGCCATTGGTGGCGGCTGAAATTCTACTCAGGTTTATAGGATGGGGAAAGCCTAAAAAGTAATCACGTTAATCAATAGTAGTTTTCTAATGCTTTTTTTAGGATAATAGCGCTTCAATTTTTTAAGACATCAGGACAAAATATGCAAGATGATAAGCTGATCATTGCTGATAAAACTTATAATTCACGTTTATTGGTAGGTACTGGAAAATATAAAGATATGGATGAGACTCGTGATGCAATTGAAGCCAGTGGGGCTGAAATTGTGACAGTGGCCATTCGTCGTACCAACATCGGACAAAATCCTGATGAACCTAACTTGCTGGATGTCATCTCTCCAGACAAGTACACTATTTTACCAAATACAGCGGGCTGCTATACAGCTAAAGATGCAGTAAGAACTTGCCAATTAGCGCGTGAACTCCTTGATGGACATGATTTGGTTAAACTTGAAGTACTAGGTGACCAAAAAACACTTTATCCAAATATGGTCGATACGATTGAAGCGGCAGAAACACTGATTAAAGATGGCTTTAAGGTCATGGTTTATACCAGTGATGATCCAATTATTGCCAAACGACTGGAAGAAATGGGGTGCGTCGCAGTTATGCCTTTGGCTGGTTTAATTGGTTCTGGACTGGGGATTTGTAATCCTCATAATATCCGTTTGATTAAAGAAAATGCGAATGTTCCTATTCTGGTTGACGCGGGTGTAGGTACTGCTTCGGATGCTGCGATTGCTATGGAAATTGGTTGTGATGCTGTTCTTATGAATACTGCCATTGCTGGTGCAAAGAAACCAGTATTAATGGCTTCAGCAATGAAAAAGGCGATTGAAGCAGGAAGAGAGTCTTTCTTAGCTGGTCGTATGCCGAAAAAAGCCTATGCCAGTGCTTCTTCTCCAATTGATGGCACTTTCTTTTAACCAAAAAGAATAAAAACATTGGATTAACTAGAGACAGTTTCATGAAAAAAGTTCCAGAAACAGAAGTATCAGAAACAGAATCTGATAAAGATCAATCTGGTCGTGTTAAACATCCCCGTGCTGTCAAAAGTTATGTGGTGCGTTCTGGTCGGATGACACCCGGCCAGGAAAAAGCTTTCGCTGAACTTTGGCCTATCTATGGTATTGAAGCCAGTGAAACAGTACTTGATTTTGAACAGATATTTGGCCGTCAAGCACCAGTTATTTTGGAAATCGGTTTTGGTATGGGAGATTCTCTTATTGAAATTGCTTCCAAA
>JAPHSW010000128.1 GCA_026196615.1 Gammaproteobacteria bacterium
ATTGCATCGCCCTGTACGGGGCAGACATTAAAACAAACTTCACAGCGTAATCCCTGAAAAGCTATGCATTCTTCCTGATCAATAAGTACTGCAAGACCCATACGGGCATCTTCAATCACTTCCAGATCATGGTCTAATGCATTGGTCGGGCATGCTACAACACAAGGTATATCTTCACACATCTCACAAGGTTTATCCCGTGCGATAAAATAAGGTGTACCAAATGAAACCTGTTCACCTAATTCTGCTAATCTCAGCATATCGTAAGGACAATCTCTGACACAAAGTCCGCAACGGATACACGCACCTGAAAACTCACTTTCAGGTAATGCACCCGGGGGACGAATAACCCAGGCTGGTGTAGACTCGACCTGACGAGAATAAGTTCCCATCCCAAGTCCCAGCAACCCTGCTCCGCATGCAGTTTTGAGAGTCTCTCCCAAAAAACGGCGACGATTCAGTGTTGCCCCTGTCCCATTACGAACAGTCCCAGTTCCTGACTCAACAGAAGCCCCCCGGCTTTGCTTCTCAGACATGTTAAAAAAATACCTCTTGTTCATTTAAAAATCTGGCTTATACAAATTTCTCAAAAAATGAAAAACCTGAACTTACCAATGCTATGTATTTAAATCCGAGCCAGATAAAGTTTGAATGATAACTCGACCTGATTCTGTATTAATTTCTCCGTATTTTTATACTCTTGTTTGAAACAAGAGTATAAAGAGTCATTTTGTTGTTAATTTAAGCCTTAATGACCTTACAAGCACATTTCTTGTAATCGGTTTCCTTAGACAACGGATCGGTTGCGTCCAAAGTCGCTTTATTGATCAAGCGTCCTGCATCAAACCATGGAACGAAAACCAAACCTTCTGGTGGCTTATTACGTCCTTTAGTTTCAACACGTGCTTCGATCTCACCACGAGTAGTCATCAATTTAGCTTTTGAACCGTTACGTAACTTACGTTTCTTCGCATCCTTTTTGTGCATATAAATCACTGCATCTGGCACAGCTCTGTATAGCTCAGGAACACGTCGAGTCATAGAACCAGAATGCCAATGTTCAAGGACACGGCCTGTACATAACCAGAGATCATGTTCTTTATCTGGACTCTCTGCAGGTGGCTCATAAGGTGCAGAAATAATCTTAGCCCTACCACCGTTCTTCTTATGATTACCATAGAAGTATGCTGCACCTTTTTTACCACCAGGGTTAGTCTTAGCAACATATGGATCATAGCCTTCACGGAAACGCCATAAGGTTTCTTTTCCGTCAACGACAGGCCAACGTAAACCACGTACTTTATGATACATATCAAATGGTGCTAAATCATGCGCATGTCCGCGACCAAATTCAGCATATTCTTCAAATAGACCTTTTTGAACATAGTATCCAAAATGTTCCATTTCATGGTTTTTGTATTTATTACCTTCACCATCAGTCACTTCCTGACTTGGGAATTTATTAACCTGACCATTTTCGTATAAGACTTCATACATTGTCTTATCTTTATATTCAGGCATTTTGGCTAATAGTTCTTCAGGCCAGACTTCAGTCATCTTGAAGCGTTTGGTGAATTCCATAGTCTGCCATAAGTCAGATTTAGATTCTCCAGGTGCAGATACCTGTTCACGCCAAAATTGAGTACGACGTTCAGCGTTACCATAAGCACCTTCTTTTTCTACCCACATTGCAGTTGGTAAAATCAAATCAGCAGCCATTGCAGTTACTGTTGGATAAGGATCAGATACAGTAATGAAGTTAGCGGGGTTACGATAACCTGGCCATGTTTCTTCATTAAAGTTCGCAGCAGCCTGAGCATTATTAGTACACTGAACCCAATAGGCATTCAATTTACCATCCTTCAACATACGGTGCTGTAATACAGCGTGGTAACCAGGCTTAGGATTAATTGTACCCTTAGGCAGTTTCCAGATTTTTTCAGCAGCATCACGATGTGCTTCTTTCATAACCACCGTATCAGCAGGTAGACGATGAGCAAACGTACCCACTTCACGCGCAGTACCACAAGCTGAAGGCTGACCAGTCAAAGAGAAAGGGCCACTTCCAGGCTTGGAAATCTTACCGGTTAATAAGTGAACGTTGTAACATAAACCATTCACCCAAACACCACGAGTGTGCTGGTTGAATCCCATGGTCCATAAAGAAGTAATTTTCTTATTCGGATCAGCGTACAATTTCGCTAATTTCAATAAGTTTTTCTTAGGTACACCAGACATTTCACTGGCTTTTTCAAGCGTATAAGGCTTAACAGACTTAGCATACTCTTCAAAATTAATTTTAGGGTGTTTACCGCGAGTCTTACCATTATTTTTTGCAGCTTTTTCAAGTGCATGATCAGGACGTAAACCATAACCAATATCAGTGGTTGCCTGATGGAATGCAACATGCTCTTTGATAAAGTCTTTATCAACCGCATCGTTTTCAATGATGTAGTTAGCAATGTAATTCAAGATGGCTAAATCAGTCTGCGGCTTGAAAACCATGCCATTATCAGCAAGCTCAAATGAACGATGTTCAAAAGTTGATAGGACATGAACTTCACAATCTTTTTTCGTCAGACGAGTATCAGTGATACGTGACCATAGAATTGGGTGCATCTCTGCCATGTTAGAACCCCAAAGAACAAATGCATCAGCATGTTCCAGGTCATCATAACATCCCATAGGCTCATCAATACCAAATCCACGCATGAATGCACCAACAGCAGAAGCCATACAGTGACGAGCATTAGGGTCAAGGTTATTAGAACGGAAACCCGCTTTAATCATTTTGGAAGCTGCATAGCCTTCCCAGACAGTCCACTGGCCAGAACCAAACATACCAACAGCAGTAGGTCCTTTGTCTTTAAGAGCTGCTTTCCACTTATCTGCCATGGTATCAAAAGCTTCATCCCATGATACTTCAGTAAAGTCACCGTTTTTATCATATTTGCCACCCTTCTTACGAAGTAATGGTTTTGTTAAACGGTCCTTACCATACATAATCTTGGTCAGGAAATAACCTTTAATACAATTAAGACCTTTGTTTACAGGTGCATCCGGATCGCCCTGATTGGCAACCATTTTGCCATTCTTGGTACCGATCAGAACACTACAACCCGTTCCACAAAATCGACAGGCAGCCTTATCCCAACGGATCCCATCATCAGCAGATTCTGCTGCATTGGTCACGCTAACGGGTAAGGTAACACCTGCTACAGTTGCGGCTGCAGCGGCTGCGTTACTTTTTATAAAATCACGCCTTGTTATACTCACTATACGATCTCCTCTTCCATCGCTGTGTCACTTGCTTCTTGATGATAAATCATTGTTGCATTAATCACTCCTTTGATGTTGTTCATAGCCGCCATCCTGTCAGCTAAAGCTTTTTCACCGCCTCCATCTTCAATAGTGGCAATGATTTTTCCTTCTTCGATTCCACCAAAAACATCCACACCTTCCATATCAGCTAAAATTTTACTAATTTTGGCTGCATTTTCTGGCTTTGCATTTACAATCACACTACAAATATTCATAAGCCTCTTCTTCTATAAATGATTTTTCGATAAATTTCTTTTAATGTTTTTTTTAATGCTATGTTTTAATATTTTCTGTGGCACTTGTCGTATCGTATATTTGTGGAAATTGTGATCCGTGCCTCAGTTTAACTAAGATGTTTATAAAACTTAGGTGCCATTCTCTATTGCAATGGGCGTTAATGTAATGACCTGTACAGGACAGACAGAAAAACATGCACCACATCCTGTACATTGTTCAATATTGAGTATGGGTTCAGCTATGCCCCCGAGCTTTAGATCAAATTTAATGGCTTTGTCATCACAGGATTCACCACAAGATCGGCAAATCGTTGCATTCATTGATAAACAGTTGGTCAGATCAATATTGGCCTTTATATGCCATGGAGGGAGGTAAGATTCCTCCTCACTACTGTCAGAGTTACCATGTTCTTTAGTCTTTTGGGTATTATCGGGTATTTTTTTTAGTGCGTTGGTTTCACAAACATTAATACAGTCTTCACAAAAATCACACCCACCCTTTTTGAAGTCCATTTGCGGGAATCCGCCTCGACCTTTAACAATGAGCTCATCAAAACAAGCATCAATGCATTTATCACAACGCGTACAATAATCGACAAAGTATTCTTCTGGAATAGCCCAGGGCGGACGAAAAGGTTTTTTCTTACCCTTAAGATCCCCTCTCAAAAGCTGCATACGTGTAATGTTGGTCATCTAAGAATGCGATTTCTCTACTTCAAAAAATGTTCCGTTAAAGTTAACTCTATCAGTCTAGCAGAGCCTTGACCTAGGTCAAGAATAACCATGCATTATCAGTGGTTATTAATGTAGTAATTTACTACACTATTAATATAACACTGTTTATTTATATTTTTTAAAGCTGCATACCTATTAAATAAAAAGGATATGAAGCAAAAAGGATAGGTTTATTGGTGGGTAATTTTCAGATTATCAACATTGAGTTTTTTAATAGAACAGAGACTGACCTCTGCTCTATTAAAAACAACTAGAGTGAATTAAGGTTGTATTCGACACTTTTGTATGCATCACTTTCAGGTGGTAACTGAGGTAATAACAAACTCCAGAATTTCTTAGCCTCTTCATCATCTCCAGCCACACGAGCCAAAGAACCAGAAAGAAAAAGAGCATCTAGATTTTTGGAATTTTGATCAACTAACTGTGCAAAAACAATACGGGCTTTATCCAGTTGATTATTATCTCTTGTCTTAATAACAGCATCAGAATAATCCATTAAAAGATTAACATCACTACTGTCTAGAGCAACTGCTTTTGAGTATGCTTCAGCAGAATCAATATGACGATTTAAAACGCCATAAGATTTACCTAATGATTTCCATCCTTTAAAATCCTCAGGATTCTCTTTAACTCGTTTTTCTACTCGTGCCACCATTGATGCAATAAAAGCCTTTTCTTCTTTAGATCCTGTCAGCTGTTGCCCTGGTGCAGGGCCAGATGCAGAATTAGTCTGTTGAGCTGTCTCGGGAGGTGTTGTCGTGGTTTCAGCAGTATTACCAGGAACAATATCTCCAGCACCTGGTTTGATTTGATTAAGATAAGTGCTGACTATTTGAGCTTGTTCTCCATTAGGAGGCAGTAAAGACAATAAGTGTGTCCAACGCTTAATCGCTAAATCATTATTACCCATTTCAGCATCAAGAAACCCCATAAACCATAAAGCATCGGCATTATCAGGTTCAGATTTCAACATAGTCGCTAAAAGGTCACGCGCTTTTTGATAATTATCTTTTTTACCTGTCTGCATCAAAGCCTCAACATAGTTGATCTCCAGCTCAGGTATTTGTTGTGTTTTATCTTGTTGGGCTAAAGTTAGCGCTGTTGCATAAGCATTAACCGCCTCATCATAACGCTTTAAAACAATGTAAGAACGCCCCAACATATTCCAGCCTTCAGCATTATTAGCATCTTCCTGTAATTTTTTCTCCAAAGAAGCAACCATTGAACTAATATCAGGGACTTGTTGATTATTTGCTGTATGAGAATTGTTGGTCACAGGTGTCGACATGACAATTTGTTCAATATTCTCGTGCTTAATTGAGCTGTAAACAACAATTGAAAAAATAGGAATAAAAAATAAAAAGACAATAGCCAGATTTTTTGCACCCCTATTAGGCAATTGTACTACTTCAATAATATGAGAACTTTCAGCATCATGAATCAAGCTGTGTTCAATTTCGTTCTGGGCTTGTATACGTGCTTCTTCGTCTAACAAACCATTTTCAAAATCTTGTTCAATTTGTACTTTTTTCTGCTCATAAAGCTCGATATTCAATGCTTTACGTTGATCAGCCTGTACTCGATTTTGTGCTAACTCATTATCCGAATAGGTCTTAAACAAAGGCCTTATCAATAAAGCAATTGCTATGACCAGCAATATTGCACAAATTAACCATAATACCCACATGCTTTTTTTACCTTTTTATTGACTGTTCTGTCTTACACGAATTATCGCGAGATTGTTGATTTTCAAATTATTTATTTTTGAGAATAGCTTGAAGTTTTTCTTTCTCTTCTTCAGAAAGTTCTGAACTTTCCGCACTATTTTCAATTTTACTGGCTTTAATTTTTTTCAGCATGGCTAAAAGTCCCCAAATCATCAAAACAAAAGGCCCCCCCCAAAGCAGCCAGGTTTGAGGTTTAACAGGTGGGTTATAAAGTACAAAATCACCATAGCGTTCAACCATAAAGTCGGTTACTTGTTCTTTTTTCTTACCTTCTTTAAGCATTTTGGCCACTTCACGTCGCAAGTCATCTGCAAGTTCCGCATTTGAATCAATTAAGTTCTGATTTTGACAAACCAGACAACGCAATTCTTCGGATAGTTCTAAATAATCACTTTCAACCTGTGGATCTTCAAATACAATCGGGGCTTTGGGGGCACCTTTTGGCCCAGCTTGTACCTGTAACGATAGCAAACAGGATAAAATTAAAATGCTATAAAATGTTACAGCACTTTTTATAGATATAGTCATGACTCACTCTCTAATTGTTTAATCAGCGGTATGATTTTATTATCCAGATCATCTTTATAAACAGGTCCCGTATGCTTATATTGAATCAATCCTTTCTTATCAATAACAAATGTTTCAGGCACACCGTAAACACCCCAATCAATACCAATTCGACCATCTAAATCATGAGCACTTTTCACATAAGGATTGCCACGCATTTGCAGCCACTGACGAGCATCAGTAATTTCATCCTTGTAGTTAATACCATAGATTTTAATACCTAGTTTTGCTGCATGATTTAATATCTCATGCTCTGCACGACAAGAGACACACCAGGATGCCCATATATTAACCAATGATACTTGTCCTTTTAAGTCTTCATTGGTCAGCATTTGTTTTTGATCTTCAACAGTAGGAAGAGAAAATTGTGGCACAGCTTTGCCTATGAGAGGTGAAGGCACATCACGAACATATTTTGCATTTATGAGACCTGCGACCAATAAAATCACCAAAAATCCAAAGATTATCAGCGGGGTCATCGATTGTTTTTTCATTAGACTTTGTACTCTATCTCTATGTATTTAATAGTTGATTAAACAAGTTAACGGGGAAACAAAATATTATGCAACCACTGTTTTTTTCGGTAACACCTTCAATCGATAACGTCTATCCATCACAGCAACTAATCCGCCTAGCGACATGAAAATACAACCTAACCAAATCCAGCGAATAAATGGCTTATAATAAACTCTTAAACTCCATGCTCCATTTTCCAGTTGTTCCGCCAATGCAACAAATAAGTCTCGGAACAGACCCGCATCAATTCCTGCTTCTGTCATCGGCATACCACGAACCTGATACACACGCTTTTGTGGTTTCAGTACAGCGACTTCTTCTCCTTTTGGCCCAATAACACTCATTGCACCTTCATAGGCAACATAATTGGGTCCTTGCTGACTTTTTGCTCCTTCAAAAGTAAAAGAGTAGCCACCCAGAGTGATAGTATCGCCCCTCTCCATTCTTAAATCTTTTTGTAAACTCATGGATTCCGTAAATGTCACACCCACTACAAAAATAGCTACACCAATATGAGCTAAATTCATACCAAAGAAAGATAATGGAATCTTTTTCAATGCTCTAAAAGCACCATTTTTATTTCTTACTCGATTGACAAAGCTCATCACAACACTAGAAACAATTAGTGTGGCCAGGCCAATACTTATTGCAACCATTACAGATCCTTTTTCAAGCATAAGCATTGAAAGACCTACTGCAAGAGCAACAGCAAAAGGAATAACCATCTGCTTGACCATGCGCTCAAAGGAATCACTCTTCCAACGCATCAGCGGTGCCATCGACATAATGACTAATGCTGGAAGCATAATAGGAACAAAGACCGCATTAAAATATGGTTCACCTACGGATAGCTTACCTAAGTCAATAAGTTGATCCAGTAAAGGATATAAAGTACCCAACAAAACCATTGCACAGGCAACTGTTAACAGGATATTACCCAATAGCATAAAGGTGTCTTTAGAAAACAAATTAAATTGTCCACCACCACTCATTGATGCACCGCGTATCGCATAGAGCATGAGAGAGCCACCAATCACCAAAACCAGAAAAGCTAGAATAAAAGAACCACGAGTCGGATCAGACGCAAAGGCATGAACAGAAACCAAAACTCCTGAACGAACCAAAAAGGTACCCAGTAAGCTCAGAGAAAAAGCCATCAATGATAATAAAACAGTCCAGCTTTTAAAAGCACCACGCTTTTCAGTCACCACGAGAGAATGTATCAATGCTGTACCAACAAGCCAGGGCATAAACGAAGCATTTTCTACAGGATCCCAGAACCACCAGCCTCCCCAGCCTAACTCATAGTATGCCCACCAACTGCCCAGTGCGATACCCAAAGTTAAAAATAACCAGGCAATCACTGTCCAGGGGCGAGACCAACGTGCCCAGGCAGAATCCAATTGCCCTGATATCAAACCAGCAATGGTGATACTAAAAACAACAGAGAATCCAACATAACCCATATAGAGCATGGGAGGATGAATGACCAAACCAAAATCTTGTAGTAATGGATTCAGATCCTTACCATCAAGAGCTGCTGGGAAAAGACGATCAAATGGATTGGAGGTAAAAATAATAAATAACAAAAAGCCAATACTCAACATTCCCATTACAGCTAAAACCCTTGAGGTCATTGCAATCGGCAGACTTTTACTGAAAAAAGCAACCGCCATAGTCCAACCAGAAAGGATTAATAACCACAATAAAAAGGAACCTTCATGCGCCCCCCAAACGGCTGAAAGTTTAAACATGAGGGGTAACGCTGAGTTGGAATTCGAAGCAACATATCGAACAGAAAAATCATCAACAGCAAAAGAATAAGACAATGCAAGGAAGGAAACCAAAATCAAAGAAAAC
This sequence comes from Gammaproteobacteria bacterium, assembly GCA_026196615.1. GTDB lineage: Bacteria > Pseudomonadota > Gammaproteobacteria > GRL18 > GRL18 > GRL18. The sequence continues at coordinate 8,963 of JAPHSW010000128.1, forward strand.
TGGGCCACAACAGCATACTTTGAAAACATCATAAGTTGCAGATTGTTTTTATGTGCACCAATTAACGGTAAACTTGCAAGCACGATGGAAACTGCCAGAGCAATTGCCAGAGAAAAATTACCAATCTCAGGTATCATTTTGAACTTGCTCCTGAATGTTGAGCGGCCTTAGCACTTGCTTCAGTACTCATTTTTGCTTTGTCCAGAGCATCCTGAACAGGTGGCGGCATATAGGTTTCATCGTGTTTGGCCAACACTTCTTCTGCGATAAATGTTGATGGAGTCTTTAATTTACCCGTTGCAACAATGCCCTGACCTTCACGAAATAAGTCTGGAAGAATACCAGTATAAGTCACCGTTATCGTTTCAGCATTATCCGTAATATCAAAGTGAGTCGTTAAACCATTTGTTTCGCGTTTGACACTTCCAGCAGCCACCAGACCCGCAAGACGAAAGGAATGATTAGCAGGAGCTTTACCCTGCTTGACTTCCAAAGGGCTCAGATAATATTGAATATTTTCCTTCAATGCCATCGTACCCAGTGCTACAGCAAGTCCAGTACCGCCTAAAATTAATAATACCAGTATCAATCGATTTTTACGTTTTGGGTTCATGATTGCTCCTGTTCTTGCTGATTGGAAGCAAGCTGATGCTCCTCTCGACGATATTTCATCATTAATTCCTTAAACATTGTTTTCTTATCCATAAGAGGCTTAATGGCAACATAAACCATAATAAACAGGGCAATACCATAAGATGACCAGACATAGGGACCGTATTTACCCATTTGTAACATTTCAAGCATTTTTAACTCACTTTATAGAAAATGAAAACAGTTATGCCATTAAACTGGCATTTGGCTCGATTGATTTAACTAATGAAGCAATATCAACCTCAATACTTCACTCAACTTTGAGCCTTAACAATATCTTTAACCCAACGATTATTTTGCTCATTGTATAAGACTTTATTGCGCGCTCGTATTAAGACCACGCTAACGTAATAAAGTTTAAAACCAACAGCCATTAATAATAATGGAATGAGCATAGAAATGTGAATGGAAGGCTTATCGAACTTAGTAACAGTGGCTCCCTGGTGCAATGTATTCCACCATTCAACTGAATAATGAATAATGGGAATATTAATTACTCCCACAATTGCTAAAATTGCACAGGCTCTTGCAGCTGCACGAGGATCTTCAATAGCTGCTTCTAAAGCCATATATCCCAAATATAGAAATAATAGTATAAGTTCAGAGGTCAAACGAGCATCCCAAACCCACCAGGCTCCCCACATAGGTTTGCCCCAGATAGCACCAGTCACCAAGGCCAGGAAAGTAAATGCTGCTCCTATTGGTGCACTACTACTGGCAATGACGTCAGCCAGTTTAATTTTCCAGATCAAAGCAATAGCACCAGATGTGGCCATCACCATATAAACAAACATAGACATCCAGGCCGCAGGCACATGGATAAAGATAATTCGATAGCTATCGCCTTGCTGATAATCAACAGGAGCAAAAAATAAACCATCAATACTACCAACGACCAGTAGTATGGCTGCAATCCAGCCAAACCAGGGGATCATTTTTCCAGAAATACGATAAAAGTGTTTAGGTGACGCAAAGTGATAAATAAATTTCATCACTGATTTCCAGATGTTCATTATTCGAGACTCACTCTTAATGCAGCTGAGGTGGCTATAGGTGCCAACGTTAAACAAAAAATCATAAATGCGGCCAGAAAATAAAGCTGTCCGCTAATCGATAAGCCCGCCATACTACTACCAACCGCATTGGCAGAAAATATCAGTACCGGTATATAAAGTGGCAAGACCAGCAGTGATAACAACATACCACCACGCTTTAAAGCCACGACCAAAGCCATACCAATAGCGCCAATTAAACTCAATATCGGCGTTCCTAGTAGCAAAGTAATCATTAAAGTCACAATAGCATCAGGGCTCAGAAACATAACCGTACCCAATAAAGGAGAAAAAATTATAATGGGAAATCCAGTGATCAGCCAGTGAACAATAATTTTGGCTAGCACCATAACAGAAAGAGGATATTCACTTAGCAACATCAGTTCTAATGTGCCATCTTCAAAATCAGAGCGGAATAGAGAGTCCAACGACAACATAGAAGCTAATAAGGCAGCAACCCAGATAATACCTGGACCAATTTCTGCCAGAGTTTGCTTTTCTGGGCTAATACCCAGAGGGAAAAGAGTGACCACGATAACAAAGAAAAACAGAGGGTTCAGGATCTCACTTTTATGCCTGAAGGCTAAGCGTAAATCACGTTTTAGTAAGCTAAGAAAAGCGTTATACAATCTTAAATATCCTGAAGTAAAGCAAATGAGAAACGATCAGTTAAACTTGGAAAGCATTTTACAGTGTTCTGGTGAGACATCATAGTATAAATAGATAAAGTCATCTGTTTTTTGTATTTTTTTAAAATAACCTTTTGATTATCAATGTTTTTATTGCATGTTCATAAAGAATCAACTTCCATAATCAGTACTATAATGACTCTGTCATGAAAGATAAGTTCCAATTAAAGAAATTAGATGAATTAGGCCCTGCTCTGTTTGATAACATCTGTATCTTATAAACTAAAAGTTGCATCCAAAATGGTCAATCGTGCTTTCATATCAGGCACTCTGATAAGATGTTCTGCACGAAGACTATCAGGTACATCACTAATCCCACTACTAGAATTAATTTTAGATAATCGAGGAATAATCTCCTCTACCGATAAAGACATCATATTTCCTTGCTGGTTTTCCTGACAGCTGATCTTTTCAATATGAGTTCAAAAGGACTTTCCGTAACATTACCTCTAACCAAATTCTCTCCCTGAAAAATTGCAGTATTTATTTGATTTTTCAGAGCCACTTCTTGCATATTGCAAGATTAATAAAACAGAAGGTTGTAAATATTGCTCACTTTCATCATATATAACCGGATTAACCTTACAACGTTTAATTTTACTCGTTTGCTATTCTATTTGTGACAAACACTTCATTAAAGTGTCTGTTTGGAGATTATTTTTTGCAAGAGAAAACACAATGAGTTATTTTCAGTTTGTCACTTTCCCGGAGGGCAGTTGAAGATAGTTAGTCGTGCAGTTTTCCAAATTCACTTCCTGATGTGTCGTTAATAAAACCATACCACCACCAGCCACATGTTTTTGAATAACTTTTAGGAAAAAATCAATACCAGTCACATCAAGCGAAGTAAAAGGCTCATCCAATATCCATAATCGAGCATCCGAAAGCATAACCTGAGCAATTGCAACTCGTCGCTTCTGACCTGCAGAAAGTTGATTACAATACATTTCTTCAAAACCATACAGACCGACTTTTTCCAAAGCATCTAAGATTTGTTCGTTTGTGCGAGGAGTACTCAGTTCGCAATAACTGAGAATATTTTCAATAGGCGTCAATTCAAGCTTAATTCCCAGCTTATGCCCCATAAAAGCAGTTTGTTCATTGTATTCACTGCGATATTTTCGACAATCAAAGCCATCAAAGCTAATTTCTCCAGTTATGGGCAAGGCAAGGCCAGCCAAAATCCTCAGCAAACTGGTTTTTCCAGCACCATTTTCACCTTTTATATGAAGGATTTCACCAGGTGAAAGTTGAAAGCTCAGAGCATTAAATAATTCACGATACCCTCTTTCACAACTCAGATTGTTAACAAGCAATCCTTTTAATGGCCTATGTTCTTTTAGATCATCTTCTTGTGTCACATTTTTCCTAATACTTAATAAATATAAAAAAGTTTGGAGACTAAAAATTTTTGAACGTAAAAAATTAATGTACCCTGATAACATCTGATTTAGATTCGGCATCTTAGCCAACTTGCACATAATTCGCAAATTCAAGTTTAAGAAACCTAAACAAGTGACTGTTTTATAGAGTTGTTTCTTTAAGTCACAAATTGTCACATAAAAAAGTTTTACACAATCGAAAACCTATGTTAGCACTTAATCTTAAACTCTATATCAGAGTTTTCTTTTATAGATAACTTGTCAATACTTTTTACAAAAAAAATATAAAGCATTGTTTTTATTATACTTATTTTTTTATTTATTATGTGTTCATTTTGTAATCAATTTGTAATATAACTTAATAAGAATAGGCCTTCAGAGTCTTACCCAAAGTTTATTCACAGAGTTATCCACAGGACTTGTGAATAACAAATTACAGAAAAATGTTGCTTCTAATGGCATTAATAAATTTTGCTAAAAACACCCTTTATTAATTGCACAAATAGACAAATTTAATCAAAAACCAGAGCATCTGATAGCTGAATAATTTCTATTTTATCACCCACATTCAATCGATTATCACTAATAGTGGTTAATTTATGTAAGAGGTTTTGACCAAAAAAAACTTTGTTACTCTTTTTCCTGAATTGAGAAAGTGTCTTCAAAGGCTCTTTACTTTCTTTTTCACCGGTCTGAGGATTAATCGTTGTGATGACACAGCGTGAACAGGGTTTCACAGCAAAAAAATCAATCTGATTAATCTTAAAATGCCCAAACCGATCTTCTTCATAAGGCTCACATCCTGAAAGTACTATATTTGGACGAAAACGATTCATAGTTAAGTCGATATCCACTCGGGAATTTAAATCTTCAAGAGAAGCTTCACTGATCACCAAATTGGGAAATCCATCTGAAAAGCTGGCAATATCATCCCCTTTTTCGCTGATCACATAATCTGGATCAACAGGACGTAAAGTAGCCTCAGGCATATAAACTAATTGACAGTCTACACCCAGATATTCACTGAACCAATTATCAATTGCTGAGTTAATGTGGTGTGCTTTTACTTGGTCATCCCAACATGTCACCTCAACTTCATCATATAATTCAATCATGGGATCAGGATATGGAATAATGAGAACCGGCATATCCGGGGCTCTGACCGATAGGCCATAATCCATTACATCGGATTCAAACGAGGGTTCAATTAATGTCATTTTGGGGTATTGGCGTTGAGTAATAAAGCGATTATCCTTATCGATCAACATCCAGCGACGATCATACTGAAAGCCTCTTTTTTCTAATTGAACATTATCTAATAAAATACCTTTCATTGATTTTATTGGATAAATCCAGAGTTGAGAAATGGTAATGTCTTTCATGATATGACCTCATACCTTATAGAATAAACGAAGCGATAGCTGCCTTCATCTCTTTGACAAACTTAACAAGCCTTAACAGATAGAGGCAGTTTAAAACCAGTCCAGCTTTTTTGGTTGCCATCAAGGTTGAAAAAGAAAAAATATTTTCAGATACATCTTTAGTTAAGGCTTCATTATAGCCCTTATGATGGAAGAAATTGACTGCGTTTAATCAACTTTTGGTCACAAAAAACAGCCTAGTTAAAAAAGTTTAAAAAATTGAAAAAAAGACTAGTAATTTTTTTTCAATCCCCTATAATGTGCACCACTTCGGAGCGGTAGTTCAGCTGGTTAGAATACCTGCCTGTCACGCAGGGGGTCGCGGGTTCGAGTCCCGTCCGTTCCGCCATTTTTCTAAAAGCGTTTATTTATAGGCTTTAACAAGCATTCTAAACGTTTCTTATAATGCATCTCTAGCAATACATTCTATTTTAAATGGCAATCAAATTACTGACTTTTGATTTAGATGATACACTCTGGCCTTGCATGATTACGATCTTGCAGACCGAAGAACGACTGCATCAATGGTTTGCCAAACACTATCCCGATATACCTGACCAATATTCTATTAAACAACTACGGCATAAACGCATACAATTGGCGCAAGAACATCAACACATTGCTCATGATTTGACCGCCTTAAGAAAAAAATCCTTTTCTCAACTTTCGCAGGAAATGGGGCACTCCCAAAAACAAGAAGAACAGTTCATTCAGGAAGCCTTTGATTTTTATTTTATTGAACGCAACAAAGTCAACCTCTATGATGATGTCATACCCACTCTTGAAATCCTGAAAGCCCATTATCAACTGGGAGCAGTCACCAATGGCAATGCTGATATCTATCGAATTGGCCTGGGACATTTATTTTCATTCTCCTGGTCTGCAGCAGATGCTGGACAACAAAAACCCCATCCTATTGTTTTTGATTCACTATTGGATAAACATAATTTAAAAGCATCAGAAGTAATTCACATTGGTGATGATCCCATCACAGACATACAAGGCGCTCAACAATCTGGAATTCGTTCCATCTGGCTCAATCGAAATAACTTACCCTGGCCAGAAAAACTTAATCCCCCTTTCATAGAGATAGATCAATTAAATCAATTGCCAGCCATTATTAAAAGTCTATAATTAAAAGATGAGTTCTTCTTTTTAAGGATTATTTTGGAGGCTGAATGGCTTATATTATTACATCAATTGCCAGTATTTTATTTCTCACCGCTGTAATGCTTTTTCTTTTTACATCTCCCATGAAGAGATTATTACATTTCTTCTTTTCTCCCCGTTGGATTAATGCTGTTATTATCGTACGTATGTTAATGGGGTTTATTATCATTGCTGCTGCACCTTTTACTGGTTTTCCAAATATGATGCTATTTTTAGGAATAGCGGTGATTTTTCTGGCAATGACCATGCCTTTTTTTTCAAACGACAGTTTGCTTCAGATGTCTCAGTGGTGGATGGACCAGTCTAACTGGATGCTGCGTCTCTATGCTCTCATTTTTGCGCCAATCTGGATGTTTTTTATTTTTGCCTCATTACCCGATCCCACAATATTACATGACTTCCTGCAAAAGATTATTCCACACACTCATTAAACACTGAATATCACTTTATTCATACCTCCTATTGAGATCTCCAATATTACTGATAATAAAGGAAAATTAATCTACAAAACCATTAAATCCTGCTAAAATAGCTGTCTTTTTAGTATGGATAACTGGTTTAAGACAATGCCTCAATCGACATCGAATAGCACTTCAAAAACACCTTCTCAAAAACGCAGTCAACGTTTTTCACTTCTGGAATCTCAACTTAAAGAGAGAATTCTCTTTCTAGATGGTGCGATGGGAACAATGATCCAGCAATATGAGCTAGGTGAATCCGATTATAGAGGTGAGCGTTTCAAAGATTGGCCTTCTGATCTAAAAGGCAATAACGACCTATTATCAATCACTCAGCCACACATCATTAAGTCCATCCACAGTCAGTACCTTGAAGCAGGAGCCGATATTGTTGAAACCAATACCTTCAGCTCCACAACCATTGCAATGGCTGACTACAAAATGGAAGACCTGGCTTACGAGTTAAATGTTGCCTCAGCTCAGGTAGCTCGTGAAGCGGCTGATGAAGCACAGGAAAAAGATGGCATACCCCGTTTTGTTGCTGGAGTTCTAGGCCCCACCAATCGCACGGCCAGTATTTCTCCTGATGTTAATGATCCCGGCTTTCGCAATGTCACTTTTGATCAGTTAGTGGATGCCTATTATGACGCAACTCGTGGTTTAGTTGATGGTGGAGCTGATACATTACTCATTGAAACTATTTTTGATACACTCAATGCTAAAGCAGCAGTCTTTGCTGTGAAAAAATATTTTGATGATCATGATATTGAATATCCCATCATGATCTCGGGAACGATTACAGATAAATCAGGCCGTACTCTTTCTGGCCAGACAACCGAAGCTTTTTACAATGCCTTGAGCCATGCCGATCCAATTTCCATTGGTCTAAATTGTGCATTAGGTGCGGGTGATTTGCGTGCTTATGTCGAAGAACTGGCAAGAATTTCCAGTTGTGCAGTTTCAGCTCACCCAAATGCGGGCCTGCCTAATGAACTGGGTGGATATGATGAATCACCTGAGCAAATGGCTGAACAACTCGAAGAATGGGCAATTTCCGGTTATATCAACATTATTGGTGGTTGCTGTGGTACTTCACCTGATACCATTCGTGCAATAAAAACAGCTATTGAAAAACATGCACCTCGGACTATTCCAGACAGCGATAAACAATGTCGCCTCTCAGGTCAGGAGCCATTTAACATTAACGATGATTCCCTGTTTATTAATGTCGGTGAACGAACCAATGTCACCGGTTCTGCTCGTTTTTTACGCTTAATCAAAGAAGAAAATTACGAAGAAGCCATTTCAGTTGCACAGCAACAGGTCGAAAGTGGCGCTCAAATTATTGATATTAATATGGATGAAGCAATGTTGGATGGCGAAGCAGCCATGACACGCTTTTTAAACCTTATTGCTGCAGAACCTGAAATTGCTAAAGTCCCCATCATGGTGGATTCATCTAAGTGGGATGTCATTGAAGCCGGCCTAAAATGCATACAGGGCAAAGGGGTAGTCAACTCCATCAGCCTTAAAGAAGGAGAAGAACGCTTTATTCATCATGCCAAACTGATCCGTCGATATGGTGCTGCTGCAATTGTTATGGCTTTTGATGAAACAGGTCAGGCTGATACTCAGCAAAGAAAAATTGAGATCTGTACCCGTTCATACAAAATTTTAACTGAACAGGTCGGCTTTCCCCCTGAAGACATTATTTTTGACCCCAATATCTTTGCTGTAGCAACAGGTATAGATGAACACGATAATTATGGCGTGGATTTTATTGAAGCCACCCGTGTTATTAAAGAGACATTACCTTATGCCAAAGTCTCTGGCGGTGTTTCTAATGTCTCTTTTTCTTTTCGAGGTAATAACCCCGTTCGAGAAGCAATTCATGCCGTTTTTTTATATCATGCCATACAGGCTGGTATGGATATGGGCATTGTTAATGCGGGACAGTTGGCCATTTACGATGACATTCCAAAAGAATTACGAGACAAAGTTGAAGATGTCGTTCTGAATCGTTCCTCTGACAATCAAGAACTTAACGCTACAGATGCCCTTTTAGAAGTTGCAGATAATTACCGTGGTGATGCCATTGGCGGTAAAGGTCGTGTGGTCGATCTCAGCTGGCGTGAACTGGATGTTGCCGCTCGGCTCAGCCATGCACTGGTAAAAGGGATCACCGATTACATTGATGAAGATACAGAAGAGGCACGTTTGCAATTTAACGAACCTATTGAAGTGATTGAAGGCCCTTTAATGGACGGCATGAATACCGTGGGTGATTTATTTGGCAGCGGTAAAATGTTTTTGCCTCAAGTAGTCAAATCTGCCCGTGTTATGAAAAAAGCGGTAGCCTGGCTCATGCCTTTCATTGACGCTCAAAAAGAAGCTGCAGCTAAAGATGGTCAATCGATTATCAGTAACAATGGTAAAATATTAATGGCCACTGTTAAAGGTGATGTTCATGATATTGGCAAAAACATCGTAGGTGTTGTTCTACAATGTAATAATTTTGAAGTCATTGATATGGGAGTCATGGTACCTGCTGAAGATATTCTCAAAAAAGCCAAAGAAGAAAATTGTGACATTATTGGTTTATCCGGGCTTATTACACCATCACTGGATGAGATGGTTCATATTGCTAAAGAAATGAAACGTCAGGACTTTGATATTCCTATTATTCTTGGTGGCGCTACAACATCTAGTATTCATACGGCAGTAAAAATTGAACCTGAATACGATAACCCCGTTGTTCATGTTCAAGACGCTTCCCGTGCTGTGGGTGTCAGTCAGAGTTTACTGTCTGATAAATTAAAGGATAAGTTTGCACAATCCGTCAGAGACCAGTATAAAACTATTCGTGATACCCGTGCTAATAAGGCCAATAAAACCAATCAAATCACTTTGGAACAAGCCCAAAAAAATAAACTTCCAATCAACTGGGAGCAAGAAACAGGAATCACTCAACCCAGTTTCTTAGGCAGTAAAACCTTTATTGATTTTCCTCTTGCTGACTTAAAAGAAAGAATTGACTGGGGACCCTTTTTCCAAACATGGGAACTCAAAGGTCGCTTCCCCGCTATTTTGGATAATGAAAAATACGGTGCAGAAGCTCGTAAAGTCTATCAAGATGCAACCAATATGCTGGATAAAATCATTAACGAAAAATGGCTTAAAGCCAATGCAGTTATTGGATTTTATCCTGCTAATAATGTCAATAATGATGACGTAGAGCTTTATAAGGATGACACCCGAACAGAAGTATTAGAAACATTTCACTTCTTACGTCAGCAAATGAAAAAACCTTTAGGTAAGTACAACCAATGTTTAGCCGATACTATCGCCCCTAAAGACAGTCATATAAAAGATTATATTGGTGCCTTTGCTGTCACAACAGGTATTGGTATTGAAACAAAAATAGCTGAATTTGAAAAAGATCATGATGATTACCAATCCATTATGCTAAAAGCTCTTGCAGACCGTTTAGCCGAAGCCTTTGCAGAAAAAATGCACGAATTGGTTCGCAAGCAATACTGGGGTTATGCCACTGATGAAGTATTAAAGAATGAAGATCTGATTACAGAAAAGTATCAGGGAATTCGTCCTGCACCTGGTTATCCAGCATGTCCTGATCACACAGAAAAAGCCACTTTATGGTCACTGCTTGATGCCAAAGAACAGACTGGAATTGAACTCACCAGCAGCTATGCCATGATGCCTGCCGCATCTGTATCAGGTCTGTATTTTGCTCATTCACAAGCCAGCTATTTTGGCACTGGTAAGGTTCATAAAGATCAAGTGGAAAACTATGCTAAACGTAAAAATATCTCTGTGGATGAAGCAGAGCGTTGGTTATCACCAGTATTGAGCTATTAACTCAGTATACATAGTTTAAACTTAAGGAGTTTCATTTTATCAATAGTCTATACTATGTTCATGATCCCATGTGTAGCTGGTGCTATGCCTTTAAAGCGATATTAAAACAACTACGCCAGCAACTCCCGAATGATATGGAATTTATATCCATTCTCGGTGGTCTAGCAATAGATACTGATTTACCCATGCCTGCTGACATGCGCCAACAATTACAAGCAACCTGGCAACGTATTGAACAAAAAGTGCCAGATATTCAGTTTAATTATGATTTTTGGAATAACTGGCAACAGACTCATCCCAGACGAGCAACCTATCCTGCCTGTCGTGCCGTAATTGCTGCCCATTATTTTGATCAAAATGATAATGATCATACATATGAAGAATTAATGATTGACGCCATTCAAAATGCTTATTATAAACATGCGCTTAACCCATCTGATGATTCAGTATTGATTAAACTATCTGGTGAAATTGGTTTGGATGAAGATTTATTTAAAGCAGAACTTAAATCCATACAAACTCAGCAAGAGTTGGATAAACAAATCCTTCAAAGTCAACAAATGAATGCCCTCTCTTATCCATCGTTAGTCCTCAAAGTAGACCAAAGCTTTTGGCCAGTGAGTATAGACTATCATAGCACTGACTCTATGTTGCAAACTATTCATATGCTGATTGAATTTGAATAACCTGAACAAAGCATGTTTATGTGATGCATTTAAAGTCAAATAATGACATAAATAGTCGAACCTGAATAAATCATAGCACTTTGATTTGTAAGGATATATTCTTTCATTACAGGTGCTAAAATTGCAAGTTTTTGATATAATATAGG